>NZ_CP013011.1:1800000-2023836 GCF_001412615.1 Pyrodictium delaneyi
TTTGACTCCACTTATGGCTGGTAATAGCTCCCAGTAGCGCCACACCCCAGACTTACGCTGCTCCCATATCCTCCAGGAAGGAGGCTCTCTGGGATGTACTTTCACATCAAGGAGTCCACCGCAGCTGGGGCAGCGAGTCAATCTAGGGTGCGGCGGATATTTTCTACCACAAGATATGCAGCATAGCTCTACTTCATGTACGAATCCAAGGGCATCGCCTGCCTCGTATCCAAACTCCCACGCCGAGCCCACCTTTAGTGGCTGCTGCAATAAAAGCCTAGCGAGCCTACTCTATGTGCCAGGTTATGCACGGCAGGTAGCACGATGATGTTTAGGACAACTAGCCAGCAGCTTATGGGGGTAGCACTCGTCTTCTCGGGAATACAGTAAAATTTTAATTATTTCAACTATGACTTATATATAACGGCAGTTTTAGAGAAAGGTGAAGAGCATGACTCGAACAAGCATGATCATAGCGGGTCTTGTCGTACTTCTCGCTATAGTCGGCGTAGCCTTCCTCCTCCGCGGAGGCGAAAAGCCGTCTGCCCCCGCGGAGACTATAACACCACAGACAACCTCGCCGGCAGAGACCTCGCCAACAACCACTCAAGCCGTTTCCGAGAAACCTAGGCTCACCGGAAACATCGAGCAAGACGTAGTCTCTATAGGCAATTATCTAGCCTCTATGGGTATACATGAGGCTAAATACACTGTATGGGCTGCTGGCGACCCGAACAGCGTACTTAGAACACTAGCAATAGTAGAGGCAGCCTATAGGCTCAACAAGATTCTAGAACAACACGGTGTAGACTTCAAGATAACAGTAGAGCAGAAGTTCAAGCGTGGCGGTGGCGACCAGCTAGCAGAGGACTTTGCTGCAGCATTCCAGAGTCAAGCAAACCCCGACATAATGGCTAACAGCTACAAGCACATAGCAAGGTTCGCGGACGAGGGCTACCTACTCGACATAACACAATACCTCGAGACCTACCAGGACTTCCTCAACGACTTCTACCAGAGCCTACTAGGCGCGGTCCGCTACAAGGGCAAGTACTATGGCGTGCCGCAAGACACTGAGGCCCGTCCGCTATACTGGCGTACCGACGTAGCAGCATGCATCAAGGAGAAGACTGGTGAAGACATACTGGCAGGCCTAGCTGAGAAGATACAGAAGGGCGAAGTAACCTGGCATGATATCTACCGCTACGCCAAGCTAGCCGTGGAGACTGGCTGTAGCGAATGGGGCGTACTACACCGTAAAGGTAGCGCCCATCCGGATCTAATACAGTTCATCTACGCCTTCGGCGGCAAGCTGAGTGACCCCAAGACAGGCAAACTTGTCCTAGACGTACCTGCTGTCTACAAGTGGCTCTACGTAGAGTGGAAGATGGCCCGTGACAAGCTAATACCGGAGGACATGATGAGCTGGGACTGGGGTAAGCAGATACACCCCTCAACAGTCAGCGGCAAGACCCTGATATGGATTGGTGGTACCTGGCACTGGACAGAGTGGCAGACAAAGCCATACTACACCGACCCGCAGACCGGCGAGCAGAGACCGCTGACAGCCGAGGAGGTGAAGAAGTACTTCTACTACACGCTCTTCGCCGCCGGCGACCCCGGCAACGAGCCCGTGACGCTCAGCCAGCCCTTCGTCTGGATGATAGCGAGCAATGCTGGCAAAGATAACCCCAAGTACGATGAGCTACGCGATGTCTATCAGATGCTAGCCTTCCTACTAGTAGTGAAGGCTAGTGACCCAGACCTCAACGCTATACACAGCATCATAAGCGCACACTTGCCGGTGAGGAAGGCCGCCGAGCAGTTGATATCCGATAAGGCTTGGGTCGAGAAGCTAGCCAATCTAGAGATCGAGCTAAGCCCTGAGGTCAAGAATGCTATAGCAGATATAGTGAAGGCTACAGTGAACGAGATAAATATCGAGTTCCTAGCTAGCGCTAGCAAGATGCTAGCCTACACTCACTTAACACCAATGCACCCACAGTACCCACAGCTTGCTAGCATATTCGCTGACGCTGTGGATAAGGTGCTACGTGGCGAGATGACGCCAGAAGAGGCTGTGAACTACATAATAAGCAAGATCAAGGCTGACCCGGAGCTAGCGAAGGCCGTGGAGATACAGGGAGAGGTACCGAAGGACTGGCAGTTTCCATAAAGAGGTCTAACAAGGCATAGTACTGGGGGCTCGGCTTGACTAGGCCGAGGCTCAACCCAGCACTGTTTTTCCTACTACCTGCATTGATACTTGTGATAGTGTTCTACATTGTTCCCCTCTTCCTCTCAATTTATATCAGCTTTACTCCTCTAGAAAACTGGAATCTCCATCGCTATCTAGACGAGGTCACAACTAGCAACTATGAACGACTCTTGTACATGGTGAGGTTCGACCCCGATGTAGGCAAGGTAGTCCAGACCACGCTGGTCTTTGTAGCAGCTACGCTTGCTGTCAACGTGCTAGGCGGGCTCGCCTTAGCCCTATCAACGTTCCTGATGGAGGAACGTATCTCGCTCCCATATCGCGTTCTCTGGATGCTCCCCCGTATGACCCCCATAGCTGTCTACTCGCTCATGTGGTACTACTTCTTTCTCGGAGACCGGTCAGGGACTCTTAACAGCCTACTCCTAAGCCTCGGCATGATTGATGAGCCGCTAGCATGGGGTACTGATCCGAGGCTCCTCCCGGAAAGCGCATGGGCAATACTGGTCATTGTGAACGGGTTTGTAGGTGTAAGCTTTGGCATGGTAGTGTTCTATAGTGCACTTCGGAGCATCCCCAGGGAGCATGTAATAGCGGCACGGGTAGATGGTGCTTCCACCTGGCAACTTGTACGCTACGTACTAGTACCCCAGCTCCGCTGGCACATAGTCTACGTCACTGTCTGGCAGCTCCTCAGCCTCATAACGACCTATGCTCACATATTCCTGCTTGTTGAATGGGGTGCCGTGGATAAGTGGTGGGGCAGCACCTGGGCTCTATACGTATTCAATACTGCGTTTACAACAAGTGATCAGGGCCTAGCTGCCGCTGCTGCAACAATACTAGTCATAGTAGGTGCTCTCCTAGGCCTTGTAGCTCTCCGCTTACTCGGGTTCCAACGGATGATGCAAGAGCCTAGAGGTGAAATCTAGCCATGGTTCTTAGCCTACTCGGGCTACGGCGTAGAAAGCGTGACGGTGACGAGGAATATCTCGCGGTACAAGATGTGGAGACTCTGCCTCGCCGACGGCTAACCCTAGTACTGGGCTTGGCAGTGGGCTTGGCTACTGTGCCGCTTGTAATGCTTTATGTGCTTCTGGTTCTCTCCAGCTTCGCAGACCAGATGCTCTCTGGCCCCGACATATTCACTGCACGGTACAGCCTTGAAAACTGGAGACTACTCTTCGAGGGCCGCCTCGAGCCTGCTGCAGGCCGCCTCTATACCACACGTGACCTCGCTATGATAGTGGCTAACACATTGCTTGTAGCTGCTGGAGTAACGGTCGTGGTCATAGTTACTAGTGTTATGGCTGGCTACGCGTTCTCCCGGATGCGGTTCTGGGGCCGGCGCCGCCTCATGGAGTTCATTATCCTGCTCCATGCCTTTCCGGGCGTGGCCCTTATCATAGCTGTCTACGCTATCTATGTGTGGAGCCTCGGGCTAGTGCCTCGAGAGGCTATAACGGGGTACCGGTTCCTCTACACGATACTAGCCCGTGCTGCGCTAGAGATACCTATGAGCATCTGGCTGATGAAGGGCTTCTTCGACCGTATACCATGGGAGGTTGAGTGGAGCGCGATGATAGACGGAGCTTCCCGGCTCCGTGTCTGGTGGCAGATAGTCCTACCACAGGTCAAGCCAGGTATAGCGGCACTCGCGATATTCGCATTCCTCGCCGGCTGGGAGGACCTGATATACGTACACGTCTTCCTCTACACGGGAGGCATCAAGACACTAGCGACCTTCATAGAGGAGGTTGTCGGCAACATAGAGACAGCATATCTGCCCATAGCTGCTGCGGCGGGTACACTCTACCTCCTCCCTACAATTATCTTCTTTGTCGCAACTCAGAGGCTCCTCCTTCAAGCCATGAGCGGTGGGGTGAAGGGCTAATGGTGGAGGTAAGGCTAGAGAACGTGACTAAGCGGTTTGGCCGCGTAGTGGCAGTCAATAACGTGACGCTTGAGTTTCCTGATGGCCGGTTCTCGGCCCTCCTCGGGCCTAGTGGCTCCGGGAAGAGCACGCTATTGTACCTCATAGCGGGTATCTATAAGCCGACTAGCGGTAGGATATTCTTTGGCGACCGAGAGGTCACACACCTGCCACCTAAGGAGCGTAACGTTGGCCTAGTCTTCCAGAACTATGCTCTCTATCCACACATGAAGGTTTACGATAATATCGCGTTCCCGCTCCGGCTCCGCAAGATACCCGAGTCCACGGTAGACGCGAAAGTCCAGGAGGTGGCTAAGCTCCTCCGTATAGAGGAACTACTTGACCGCTACCCTAGCCAGCTTAGCGGAGGGCAACAACAACGCGTGGCACTGGCACGGGCACTGGTCAAGGAGCCAGATGTACTCTTGCTGGACGAGCCTCTCAGCAATCTTGACGCGCTACTTCGGCTGACGATAAGAGCCGAGCTAAAGAAGCTGCAGAAGAAGCTAGGCATAACAGCTATACATGTGACTCACGACCAGGCCGAGGCTATGAGCATGGCCGACGTGATAGTAGTGATAGACCATGGCCGGGTCCAGCAGGTAGGCAGCCCCGACGACGTCTACAACCGACCAAGAAACCTCTTCGTAGCCGGCTTCATAGGCTCGCCTCCCGCGAATATGCTGCACGGCCACGTACATCACAGCACAGCAGTAGAGGTCGAGGTGGCGGGAGCCCGGTTCCAGCCCCGCGAAGAATACGCTAAAGTGCTAGCCGAGGCAGGACTAGAAGAAGTGATAGTCGTATTCCGGCCAGAACATGCTCAGCTAAGCCTAGAGCCATCCCCTAATGCTCTGAGCATAGTAGGAGAGGTATACGTGGTAGAGCCTCTAGGCAAGGAGAACATCGTGACCATGATAGTGGCTGGCGTGCCGGTGAAAGTTGTCACGCCCCCCGACGTGAGGCCACAGGCAGGGGAGAAGCTCTACATAACAGTGCCAGTATCCCGGGTCATGCTCTTCGACCCTGAGACGGAGCTGAACCTAGAGCAGTTAGCCGAACCCCGAGGCCTAGGCCCCGACTAACTACTTCTCTCGACCTATTACCAACGATTACCTAAGCGCGGTAGAGAGGTAGTGGCAGCTATAGGCTCCACAGTGGACACTCTACTTATAATTACTCGGATTCCGATACTTCAAGTAGCAGTCTACAGCCGGATAGAGACTATAACTATATATAGTATATAGATAGTATACAGGAGTGAATCCGGCTATAGACGGTGTTGTGTTGGAAGATTCACTCTTGCACACTGAAACGCTGGATAACACTCCATAAGGTATCAGTTTCCGATATATCGGTTCGAGAATCCACCTAATCCAGGGGTGGCGCAGTACTGGCAACACCTCACAGATGCTTTCTCACCGGGCTTATAGCTGGGCTAGGCCTAGTCCTGTTTGCTCTAGCCGTGACAACCTACTACGTAGTAAACGAATGGTACAAGCCATTCTACGAGAACATCACAACCTATGATGAAATGCTCCAGAAATATCGGGAACTACTACAGCTAGTCAATGAGAGCAGTCTAGTTGATGCTTACACTAGGCTAGCTGTCGAGTTGCCAGAGCTCCGAGACGCCCTGGAGACGTATGCCAAGCTCTACAACGAGATAAACAATACCGGTAGCCTAGTAGCGAAGCTCTATAACTTAACTCATAGCAGGGGCTTCAACGAGACACTCATAGAGCTCGAAAAGCTGGTACGCCGCCCCGGCTTAGTAACCATCCTCGGCTTGTCAGAGCCGCTAGAGAAGCTAGTAGAAGCCCTAAGACAGGCTCAGGAGCTCTCCCTCAAAGCGGCAATGATCCTAGAGGCCTCCGAGAAGCTCGACCCAGCAAGGCTCGTATCATACCTGGACGCGGTGGAGAAGATGGTTCAGGTGTTGCCCCCAGAGAAGTTGGCCTCGAGGATAGCCGAGGCGGAGAAAGCCCTAGCCCAGGCAGAGAGGATGATGGGCAAGGTGGAGTCTCTCCCGCCAAGCCGGCTAGAGGTGGTGGCCCTAACGGCAGCGGGGACCGGGGCAGCACTACTACTAGCTGGCCTCGAGGCGGCCAGGCGCAGCCGCTGCCTCTAGCCCCGGGCGCGTAGCAGCTTGATATACTCCCGCATCCACTGGGGCATATCCGGCGGTATCCTAGCTGTGACTAGGTTACCGTCTACGACCACTGGCTGGTCTAGCCATTCAGCCCCAGCGTTGACTACGTCATCCTTTATCCCCGGGTAGCTGGTGGCCCGGCGGCCCCGGAGAACTCCCGCGCTTATCAGCACCTGGGGCCCGTGGCAGATGGCTGCTACCGGTTTCTCTTCATCGAAGAAGTGGCGCACAATCCTCTTCACGTGCTCGTTGTTGCGTATCCTCTCGGGCCCTCGGCCACCCGGCAGCACGAGACCGATGTACCCACTAGGGTCTACCTCCTCAAAGGCGAGGTCTGGCCGGACACTGTACCCCTTTTTCCCCGGTATGACGTCGCGGCTGGGACCAGCCACGATGGTCTCGTAGCCCTCCTCCTGGAGCCGGTATAGGGGGTAGTAGAGCTCTATGTCTTCGAACTCTGGGCCGACTAGGAAGAGTATCCGCTTCTTCAAAGCCGCCTACCCAAGTACGAAGAAGAGTGTAGGGGACTATTTCTATGCAGCCTGGCAGAAACCAGCCAAGGACACACTACTGTCCTGCCCGGCACCCTTCCGCAGCATTTGCCACCATTCGGGCTATTTGTGCAGGGCCCATCGTAGTGCTCGGCCGAGGAGCACCAGCTACGTGGCTGTGCCCGCCCCCGCCGAGCCTGGATGCTATACAGTCGGCCCGTAGCTGGCCCCACGTCCTTATGCTGATGCCACGCGGGTAGAGTATCACAGCTACGTCAGCCTCG
Organism: Pyrodictium delaneyi; assembly: GCF_001412615.1. NCBI lineage: Archaea > Thermoproteati > Thermoproteota > Thermoprotei > Desulfurococcales > Pyrodictiaceae > Pyrodictium > Pyrodictium delaneyi. Next base: position 1,807,079 of record NZ_CP013011.1, read on the forward strand.
CTGGGGCCGGGTACTAGGCCGAGCCGCTGTACGTCGCAGCCACTAGCCCGGGGCGGGGGAGTAACTACTACTACCCGTATGCCGTTGAACTCGTAGCCGTTAACGCTTGTCTTTTCTCTGATCTCCTGGTAGTAGCTGGGTGCCTCCCGCTCATAGATCTCCCTAGCCCAGTCCGGCCACAGGCTGCCCTCAGCGAGCGCCCCAGCAGCCCGGCGTAGCCCCTCCCAGTCGAGGTGGCGTAGCACTAGCCGCCACTTGTCCGCAAGCCCTAGATGGTCCTCGCTACAGCTGTCGTCTGCCCGGGCTATCTCTACTAGCGTCCTGTCCTCGCCGGTACAGCGAGCCACAGCGCATGCTATCTCCGCCGTGACCCTTGACCGATCGTGAACCACGATTGCACCGGCCTTCTCCAGTGCTTCACGGGCTCCCTCCGGCCACTCGTGGTGATCTATCCATACCAGCCGCTGGCCCCACCGCAGCAGCCCCGCCACAGCCTCGGCATCGGCCCTACTCCTCGGCGAGAGGTCTGCGACAACAACCACTGTCCCGGGCCGGCCAGCAGCCTCCTGCAGTGCGCGGCGGAGCATCCGGTAGAGCCCACGAGCGCCTGCAACGTCGTGTTTCGCCTCAATGCCGCGGCGCCGGGCCCACCGCAGCAGCAACGCGGCGGAGACAAGCCCGTCGAGATCCACATGGCTTACAGTATGTAGCCTCCGAGCAGCCTCAAGCAGCTCGATAGCCTTCTCGTAGGCCAATACAGGGTGCACCCGCTCTCGGGCCTGCTCTGGGCCCGGGGAATGTGCTTTAGCCTCTAAGGTTTAGATGCGTTACACATGTAGCGCGGAAGCATTTAGACTTTATCTGTGGCTACGGTGCTAATGTTGGCCATTCCCGATAACCGAGAATGCTGTGAAGCCAGCTTATTGTCCATGCTAGGCGAGAACTGGGTAGTAGCTGTCTAATGTAATCGCGATGTATAAGTCCTCGTTGAGTCAAGCAGTTCTGCTTATAAGTACCTCGGAGCCCGGAGTATACATGGTGGTGCCATGTCTGACCAAGAACAGAGGATACTACTCTCTACGCTCGAGCAACTCCCAGGCTACAGAATTGTACGTGTGATAGGCGTTGTTAGTGCTAGTGCTGTCCTCGCGAAACATATAGGCAAGGATATCGTGGCGTTCTTCAGGAACATGATGGGGGGTGAGGTGAAAGAGTACACAGAGATGCTGGCTGAGGCTCGGGACCTAGCTCTCCGGAGGCTTGCCGAGAAAGCCCGAGAAGTGGGTGCGAACGCCGTCCTAGGCTTGAGGATATCGACTTCGGCTATCTCGCAGTATGCGGCTGAGGTCATGGTCTATGGTACTGCAGTCGTGATAAAGCCTAGCAAGGAGGTGCCTTAGGGTGCCAGCGAGAAACCTGGCGGGAATCCTTGTGTTTATAGCAGTCTCGTTCGGCTTCGCCTACGCTATCGACTTCCTCGTCATTCTACCCCATGCAGGGGATAGGGTTGTGTTTGCTCTTGCAGCGGCTTCCCGTATGTATACACCCCTCGCTGGCGCCGTGGTGGCTCTACTCTACGAGGGCTATAGGGTCCGGGAGGGTCTCCGCAGTATAGGCCTACGGAGAGGCCGCGCTGGCGTAGTAGCGGCGTCCGTGCTTGTACCCCTCGCCGCCTATGGAGTGGCGGTGTTGGCTAGCTTGCTTCTAGGGCTCCGGCTTAGAAGCCTCGGGGAGACTATGGAGCTGCTCCTCGGTGTTGGTGCAGAGCTTCCTCTACCAGCTCCCCTCCTACTAGTGCTATTACTCCTCCAGGCTATTGTGGTTGGCACCACGGTGAATGCTCTGCTCGCGCTGGGCGAGGAGGCTGGGTGGCGGGGATACCTCCTGGCCCGGCTCAGCCCTTGGCTAGGGTTCACCTGGGCCTCGGTGCTGGCTGGCCTTGTCTGGGGGCTCTGGCACGCCCCACTGGTAGTCCTCATAGGGTACAACTATAGTGGCATAACCGGGCTGACTCCTCTCCTAGCATTCCTAGCATTTACGGTATCCGGCAGCCTCGTGCTCGCTATGCTCCGGGCACTCTCCGGCACGGTGATAGCCCCGGCTGTGGCGCACGGTGTGGTGAACGCTGTAGCGGGCTTCGCCTACGCCGCGGTTGAGGGGAGTCCATTGATCGCGCCGCCAGCGGGGCTAGCGGCGTCACTAGGCTTCCTAGCAGTGGCCGCGGCAGTCACCCTATACGCGAGGCAACGCGGTTACAAGCTAGCCCTAGACGAGAATCCTGTGGATGAGCCTCCAGAAGTATATTGAGAAGGGATTCCGCGGGATGCGGGCGTGGGCTGGTGCTGAGCGTGGAGAAGGCTGTTGATAAGCTGCTTCGCGACTTGAGGGTGGGGCTCTACAGCATTGTAGTGCTCGACCTCCTAGTCCGTCGTGGCTCCCTGTATGGTTATGCTATCCGCCGGTACCTGGAAGAAGCAGCGCCGGGGATAGCGCCCAGCGAGAGCACGATATATGATGTGCTAAAGAGGCTTGAGAAGCTTGGACTTCTCGAGAGTTATTGGGCACGAGGCCCTGCAGGCACTATGAGGAAGTACTACCGTACTAGGCCTGGTGTCGAAGAAGTGCTCTACAAGCTAGTCATGCAGCTTAGACAATTATTGGGGAACATAATATGTGACGTTGGGGGCCGAGATAATGAAAATGGATGAACCACTAGTTGTTTCTACCATGCTGACTCTTGTAGGGCTACTTGTGGCTCTTGCTGCTGAGAAACTACCTCCAAATCCATTACTAGGCTTTCGCATAGGCTACACGTTCGTCTCGCGGAGAACATGGACTCAGGCCAATCGAGTAGCAGGACTAGCTATGGCAGCACTAGGGCTTCTAGCCACGGGGGCCTCTATGATTGACCCCCCATGGGGCATACTAGTGCTCAATATTAGTCTGCCAATGTTGTTAGTAGCTCTGGTAGAATATGCGGAAAGACTCGCTGAGAAACAGCTTATAGCCGAGCCCCTAACTCCAGGTGAAGGAAGCGGCGAGCCCCTAAAACCCCTGGGTCTCGCGAGGATAACATTACCGGTAGCAATAATAATAGCTATCGTATATATGATCGTAGTTCTAAGACTAGATCGTATATATGCACTGCAGCAGCTCGTAAATCAAGCCGCATTTCTGGGTATCCACACACTAACCCTATATTCATCGTACCTAGGTATCCGAAGGCCTGAAGCATTTCATGTACCATGGCTCACCCTCTCTGAAAATCGGAGGGTAGCTTCTGCGATAATAATATCGTTGCTACTTGTTTCTGCTTATGTGGCATTGTCAACCATAAGCTGCTTTACTAGAATTGCTGAGATCTTAAAAATAGCCGGGATAACTCTAGCAGCCTGTGCAACAAGCTTCACAGTAATGGTATATTTGTGTAGACGCAATTAATCTTGGGCCCGCCTATTCTTAGGGGAATATGCTTTAGCCCCTCCGGGGCCTAGATACATATGGTGTACCGGCTCCTTGGTGTACTCCTGCATCCTTGTAGGCTACGACGGAAGCGAGGCCAGTCGTCTCGCGATCGAGAAGGCTGTAGGCCTAGCCAGGCGCCTAGGCGCCAAACTAGTCATAGCCACTGTAGTGCCGCCGCCTACTGTGTTCCTCGGCGAACTACTCATCCCCGAAGTCACAGAGCTTAGCGAGATCGAGAAACCAGCCAGAGAGCGCCTCGGGAAACTCGTCAAAGAGATACGTGAGGCAGCCGGTCTAGAGAACGTTGAGTCAGCCCTCCTCGTCGGCGACCCTGCTGAGGAGCTAGTAAACTTCGCCGAGGCTAGCGGCTGCGACTTGATAGTAGTGGGGCGTCGGGGCCGCGGCGGCCTAGAGAGACTGATACTAGGCAGCGTGTCCAGCAAGATAGTCTCGATTAGCCACTGCGTGGACGTGCTAGTAGTCGAGTCTAGCTCGGCCAAGAAGAACTAAAGTCTTGTCAGCTCTGACAGGGTGGGTGAAGAGACAGTATTACAGGTACAGTTATTACAGCATGGCTATCCGGCATTAAGGGTTTATTTTCCACGAGCGCTACATGGATACTTGTTTCCTCCGGCACATCAACGTAGCATGCATCGCTTTCTATGACTTCGAGTACAGCCATGTAGAACTCTATGGGCTTTCTGCCAACACCCCAGATGAGGCTATACAGCTCTCTATCTAGGTCTACCGTAATGCTCGCAGAATGATTATTTATGAAGGACCTAGCTTTGGCTGCCTTTAATGTAGCTGAGAAGTTGAGACCTACTGGGGATTCGTAGACTATAGTAGCTCCTCTTACCCCTACTTCTATGTATTTCCAGGGCGCTATGTGCATCAATTTTGCTGTATCAATATACTGTTCTGGGAGCTGCAGGGATAACCTAATCCTGTCGATCTCCCAGTGGTACCCATAGGCTGCACCGGGCTCGATACGTGCTACTGTGATAATGTAGTAGTAGATGTCTTCGCTATTGGCATGCACGCTATAGACATAGTATCTAATAGTGACACGCGCCATAGGTAGATACTTAGGCCCAGTGTCTATTACAGCAATTGCTTCCAAGCAAATCTTTTCGACATTTAACGGTAGACTTCTCTCATCAACATTTTTTCCTATCTCTAGCTTCTCTATCCATTTACGTGCCTCAATACATCTAGGCATCGATCTGGCTTTGACAAGTTCCTTGAGAGTCTCTGCATAGAGTCTTCGTTCATCAAAGTTCTCTATTGTCGTAGCATAGACTAGTAGTCCGTTCTTCTCCTCCGGGTAGGCCAGAGACATAGCATAGACGTAGTAGTCAAGAATTACAACATCTAGTGGCACAATGTTGCGAAATATCGGGTTCTCTCTTAGTGACTTCATATCCTCGCTATCAGCTACTAGTATGTCGCCATTGAGGAGCTTGAATACAGCAGTGCTAGGTTCCACAGCCGGTGGGACAGTGGTATTGGTATGCCGAGTGACAGGAATCTCTAAGGCATAATAGTTGCTGCTACTCGTTACAGCAATATATATTGCTGTGACTAGCAATACTGCCAACAACATTCTTATGATTAAACTGGTGGACAATGGAGAGACACCTCTCCTATAAGTAGACTAGAGCAGAGTCTTCTCGTAATACTGTTTCGGAGAGAGAACAAGAGGCATAACTAATATTACGAAAAGCGAGATGCTAACTTACGTAAAACATCATATAAGCAAATTAATTGTTTAAATTGAATATAAATATACTGTGGTGATTGTTTGGTTTTGGGGGCTGATGAAGTGAAAAGCATGTTTTTACAAACCCCTGGCTGGAGTTAAGCCAGGAGAGTGGGCGGTTACGGGGCAAACGTGGCAGTGAAGAAATGGCTTAGTGCCGAGGCCCCTCTAGGGGCCGGTGGCGTGAAGCGGTCGGCCCTGAGCCCTCAGAGGGTTCCTCCTAGATTAGCTTAGGAGCATCCTGGCTTAGATGCCGACGGGTAGGCTTCACAAGCATCTCCGCGAGCGTGTGGGGCTCTAGGCAATGATATGCACAGACGAGGCTCTAGTGCTGGTGGGTAGGCTTGCCCGGGAGGCCGGGCCGCCAGTGGTAGCTGCTAGTAGCCTCGGCTCATGGCACTGGTGCAGCATCAAGGCGTGGCACAGTACGAGCCTCTTCAACGCCGGGTGGCTCACCCCCGAGGTGCTCACCCACGATGCCTGGAGGGGGCTTGCTCTCCTCTGGGCTGCGGAGTTCTCTAAGAACAGCTTCATCCGGGTGATAAGGGGCCGGCTCCTCCACGGCGAGGATCCCCGGGAAGCGATAGGTGACGCGCTCCAGGGTGCAGAGCTGGCCCGGAGGCTAGCCCAGGGAGGGGCCGGGGAGCTAGAGAGGCTCCACCGGGAGGGAGTAGTCCCGGTTCTCGGGCTCATAGATCCCGCCGCTTATGGTGAACAGTTCCGCCGCTATATGGAGGCAGAGGACCCGGTTGAGTACTACCGGCGGGAGGAGTGGCCGCTCATAGCTCGCCAGCCCCGTGGTCGGGGCTACACGGTGATAGGTGTACCAGACCAGCTAGAGTGGAGCCCTGCCGGCCTAAGAGTGGTGGAGGTGAAGACTACATCCCGGCCTTGGCTGATGCGTCGCCGTCAGCGCGGGTACCGGGCAGCCCGGACCCAGCTAGCGGCCTATACTTGGATTCTCTCTGAGCGCTGGCCCGTCGAGGAAGCAGTACTCCTCGTTCGCGACGCCTCCGGAGCTACTGTGTTGCGGGAGCGTTTCGACCCAGAGGAGCTGGCAGCTTGGTTTGAGGACGATGTGCTTCCCGAGATAGGTGATCAATTAGCGGCACCACAGCCCCCAAGCAAGCCGCCAAGACCTCCCTGCCGGAGCTGTGAGTACGGTGACCGCCACCCAGTCCGGAACAATATCTAGTCTTCATAGTCTAACGGCGAAGCGGCCAGTGTATAAAGAGTTCAATATCCTGCCATGCGTGCTAGTAGCTGAGATAGGCTTTGTAGTGTGCAGCCATGTTTTAAGCTAGAGGGGCTTTCTACCCTATTATATTGGGCTCTGCGTTGACTGAAGGAGTTAAGCTGCCCAAGAAGCTTCTCGAAAACCTCGACCCCGGCGAAGAGGTCGTAAAGGCGGTTCGGAAGCGGCCTGCACTGGAAAAGCCTAAGTGGCTTGTCGTGACGGACCGTAGGATAATCATATTCGATGAGAAGATCCTCGGCCGCTACGAGATGACAGCTATACCATACGAGAAGCTGAAGCAGGTATACCTCCGTAGCGGTGTATGGCGCTCCGAGTTCAAGATCGAGACCGAGGAGGGGGAGACGATAGAACTCCCCTGGATGGACAAGGAGGCGGCTAGGGAGGCTATGCTCGCGATAAAGGAGGCGCTGCAGCGGATAAGCGTCGAGCCACCGACTATTGTGAGGCGGAAACACCTAGCCTCTGAGGAATGGATCCTCAATAAGCCCAAGGAGCAGATAACGCGGAGCATTGTAGCACGCCAATCGCCAGCCCAGCCCGTAGCCCAGCAAGCGGCCAGAGAGGACCCACTCGATAAGCTTGAGAAGCTGAAGAAACTGCTCGACGAGGGCGCTATAACCCAGGAGGAGTACGAGGCTCTGCGCAAGAAGATACTGGAGGAAATCCTCGGCGGGAAGAAGTAGTGCCCCGCAAAGGGGCCCGAGAAGGTGGAGATCTACTTCTATGCTTTGGTTCCCCTCGGGCTTTGGCCTAAAAACTGGGTATGAGTGTGTCCTGCTCCTCTACTACCTGGCCTTAGCTTAGCAGCCTCACTATCTTCGGCTGGGGCTGTACCTTGTAGTCTTCCAGCCTTAGGTACAGCTCTATGGCCTTCCTTATTATCTCGCTCCTTGTCACGCCCTTTAGGCGTGCAAAGCTGTCTAGCTTTTCGAGCAGGTCTTCATCCACCTTGAAGGTTACGACTCGCATACCTGGGACCGCCCCCAACCCCCACCAGGCTTCTCTCTAGTAGCCAGCCTACAGTAGAAGATTACCGTGGCGAGTATTACTGGAGAACTCTTACAAGAGCCAGACAGGGCGCGTTCCGCTTAAATAGAGGACTCTTTGACTGAGTGTACACGGGGCCGAGACAGTGCCTACAGTACACCTGTCACTGCCAGAGGCGGTTTACAGCGAGCTCAAGGAATATGCCAGCGAGATGGGGATACAGATAACAGACTTGATTAAAATGATGATCAAGGAGGGCCTAGATAAGTACCGTAAGGAGCGGGCTGAGAGGAAGCGTCGTCAGCAGGAGGAGGTAACACAGGCGCTGCTACAGGTGCTACACGAGCTGGAGGAGCTGCGCCGCGAGTTCCAGGAGTACAGGGCCTATGTCGAGGGCGAGCTGTACAGACTAAACAGCAGCATCCACGGCCTCAAGCGCCGTGTATCCAAGCTCGAAGACATGGTTGAGGAGCGTCTCATACCCGTAGAGGCGGAGATAGTCCCCTAGCCCCGGATAACCCGTGTCACGCTCACCCACACCGCCCCCAACCCCCACCGTGTAACGTACGCTCTTACCCCCAGTCCCTGCCTGGGACCGCCCCCAACCCCGCCCCTACCCCCTCTCCTCCTAGCTGAAGGTTCCTTGTCCTAGTCACAGCTACACTTCTTGCCTTGACCTGGTTAGTTCTTCAAGGATCCTCTCGTGTAGGTTGCGTAGAGCCGGTGTCCACGCTGCTCCGAAGTTCAATTTACCTTTAAGTAAAATGTTATGGACGCTCTGTACACGAGCCTGGAGGAGACGAGGCAGCATTACTTTACAATATTATAAAGTAATGTGAGTGTAGTGTGCCTGGAGTGCGTGTGATACCGAATCTGGGGATACGCTGGCTCCTCGGGGGAAGGGCTGGAAGCCTTCTAGAAGCCCAAGAGCGGTCACCTTGATGCCTGGTGTACTGAACACATTGCGTATAGCGTTGTCGCGTTATTCCCAGTCACGCCTCCATACAGTCTACCACCGTATAGTGGGTGAGAAGCCGGATAGGCTAGAGTTCTAACACGGCCCTCGAGATGTAGACACTGTAGCAGTCTATGTTATCTCTCAGAAGTTTGAGCTGTATATCCAGGGGCAGCTGGCCGACTCTACATGGCTTATAACGCTGCCGGAAGATTTCACATCGTTAGCTGGCTCCTTGAACGGCTCATAGAGAACTACGATCACGTTCCTAGATGAGCGTGTTCTACAGCTACACAGTCCTATTTACTGGATAAGAATGGCTCGGCGTTACCTCAGCTATACCGGAGGCTCATAGCTGGCAACACAGCGTAGAGGCTACCCCTGGAGGAGGCTGAGCTTGGTAGGCGTGGACAGCATAGCCGGACGGGCTAACGGCGAGACAGTATACCGGATCCTTTCCCAGAGCCTCACGGTAGACTGGCGCGACTACGTTGTGCTGGTAGCGGATCGTCTCGACGGCAACCCCTACGCTGTGCTAGCCGCGATAATCCTTAGCCAGAACACGAGCGACCGGAACTCGATACGCGCCTACCACGAGCTCCGCCGGCTCCTAGGCGGCCGCGTTACCCCGGAGGCGGTACTGGCAGTTCATGAGGAGAAGCTAATAGAGGCTATAAGGCCGGCAGGCCTAGCCCGGCAAAAGGCGAGGACACTACGCGAGGCGGCCAAGAGGATAATCGAGGCCGGAGGCGAGAAGGTACTACTCGAGAAGCCGCCCGAGGAGCTACGATCGTTCCTCCTCTCGATACCTGGAGTCGGAAAGAAGACTGCAGACGTGTTCCTCTCCTTTAAGCGCCGAGCCCCAGTCTTCGCGGTCGATACCCACGCGCTCCGTGTGGCCAAGCGCTGGAGGCTAGTAGGCTCCCAGGCGGGCTACGACGAGGCGTCGAGAGCGCTCCTAGAGTTCTTCGGCCCCGAGCGGAGCGAGGAAGCTCACCGCCTCATCATAGCCCTTGGACGCCAGTACTGTAGAGCCCGGAACCCCAGGTGTAGCGAATGCCCCTTGCACGGTATCTGCCCCTACCCCGCCCAGCAGGGCCCTGAAGCCGAGAGGTAAACAGAGGCTACCATGCCCCGGATTCTGGCATTATCCTCTCTCATCCCTCCTACACTCTACTAGCTGGCCTCGCTTCCATAGCTTCATAGCTTCCTCTAGTACATCTTCCTCGTCCCTCCCTGTTTCGAGTAGCTGCCACTCCGCGTAGCCGAGCTTTCGCCTCTTCTTGGGGAGCTGGTGGCTCTCTAGCTCTACTGCCCGCCGAGTAGGATGGGTAGTCACCATCGCGTAGGCCCTGACTAGAGCCGCCACAGCTGCCTCGTGCAGCACTATAACTTGGTCACCTAGATCAAGCATAAACCTAGCATGAAGATGCCCATCGGGGATAAACGCTATGATCTTACGTATACATTCGTTGGGGTATACTCTAGGATTCTGCTCCGTCATCCATGATCTCCTCTAGCCAAGACGGCTAGAGGGTAACAGAGCTTCCTGGAGATATAAGTAACAGCCTGCTATTTATTAAGCAAGGGAAGCTGGTAGGCAAGCTATGTTCAGGCTAGTTGCCGGTGTAGAAGAAGCAGGCCTAGAGGATGCTATCGCTAGGCTGCTAAACCGTGTAGAGAGTCTGCGTTACCCTGTATACCGAGAGCCCTGGACAAGAGAGAGAATTAGGAGGCAATGGTTGAGCTATAGTGGCTACAGCCCCGAAAACCTCGTAACAGTGATCACTGACACCTCAGTCCCAGTAGCAATAGCCTGGATCTACCCTATACAGGGATGCGGAGTAGTCTGGGTACGGATAGACCCTTTGATAGCACTGACGACTGCCACCAAAGTGCTTGAAGAGCTATTATCCTATGCACGGCTGCTCTTCGATACACGAGGAGCTGCACGAGGTGTTCCAGTACGCGTCCACGTAGAGCCACTAGGTCTCGTCCGGGACGCACTGTATAGAGTCATACCGGGTGCTGTAGCCCGAGAAGGAGGAGCACTCATGGCCTACAAAGGCTCGGGTGTACAGCCGGTTCTCCCTCCTGGCTACCGGATTGAAAGCCGTAGCAGCATAGCAGGGGATAGAGGGTTATTAGCAAGGATAGTCCAGCTAGTTAACGCAGCGTTTGCTAGGTATTCCTGGTATACACCCTCAACCTTGAGAGATTATACAAACTACATAAACTATGTAGAAGAACATTACCGCCCACTATATCTTCTCGTCTGGAGCCCGAGTGGTGAGCTGGCAGGATACCTTCTCGCCTACATACACCCCAACTTGGCGGGAGGAATCTCGGGATACATAGAGGAGCTAGCAGTACACCCATATCATCAACGGCGGGGCCTGGGAAGCAGCCTTGTTGCCGAGGCGACTAGAAGACTACACCATGAGACACGCTACGTCTATCTGAACTCGGTTCGGGGTCTCGAGGGTTTTTACCAGATGCTCGGCTTCACAGTAGCAGAGAGAAAAGCGTACTATGAGGCTGACGTACATGTACTCCCGCAGCGCAACGTAGTCGTCATGTGACAAGCAGGGGTCATAGCGAGGAATTGACGGCAGATAGGAGATCGGAGGAGGGGATGTGGATCCCGGTGGGCGGATGTGGCGGGCCCGCCGGGATTCGAACCCGGGACTTCCGCCCAGCCAGGCCGAAGGCCCGCTGGTCTACGGGTTAAGAGCCCGCCGCTCTACCAGGCTGAGCTACGGGCCCAGCCACGCGCCTCCATGTTCGGAAGCCCACTCTGCTAGTGGGGCTATTTAAGCATTTCTCTGGGGGTTTGTTTCCTCGCGAGCCCAGCGGCAGTAGTCGCCTAGGCAAGCTATCACGGGGAGTGCTACCACCTCTGGTACTGTGTATGGATGTATCTCCTTGACTCTGCGTATTAGCTCCTCTAGTCTCGATACTGTAGTCTTTATCACCAGTAGGTCCTCCTTATCTTCCTCTATACGGCCTTGCCACCAGTACATACTATTGACCTCTGCAATGTTTATACAAGCTGCTAGCCTCTCCTCTAGCAGCCTGCGCGCAATTTCTGCGCCTTTACCCCTCGGTGCAGTCACGTATACGACTACAAGGCCCGACTCCATCAAGCTAAATACACCCCTCATTCCAAGCTAGGGAGACGTTGTGCTAAACTGAGCCTCCTAGCCTATACAAGCGACGTGCCGGATAAAATCCCTAAACACCAGCCTACATATATACAGGGGACACTAAACAATGGCCTCTAGTGAGCCTAAGGAGCCGCTGCTTCATGATCGATTACTGGCACGAGTAGCAGCCGCCATCTATGAAACATTCGAGATAATAGCGCTACTAGCTCTCTCAGTGGCAACAGCCATGGCTATAATAGACTTCTTTAAGGCTCTGATGGAGCACGGCTTTGTATATACTGAAGTCGTGGAGAAGGTTCTACTAATATTCGTGTTCATAGACCTTACCCGGACAATTGTAGGAAGCATAGTCGAGGGCCGCTTCAGAATGGATATACTCTTTGAGGCAATAACTATAGCAATAGCAAGGGATCTCATAGGATTCCTGGCCCTTATAGCCCAGCAATTCAACCCCATCAAGGCTGTAGTGCTGACGGGTATGCTGGCAACATCTGTAGTGCTATGGATATTCGCTAGAAGGGTCGAGATACGGGAACCTGGGCCCAGAATAGGATTCTATAATCCCGTTAAGCAAGAGAGAAAGGAAAGCAAGACAGAAGGAGACTAGCGAAGACAAAAGGAGAGCTAGCTGTTTCTCCACCTAATCTCTCCATTGAGGTACTTTTCTATAGCCTCGGCGGCCTCTAGGCCGCTCTTCATAGCCGGGCCTATTAGGCTGGCGCCATGCACTACGTCACCGGCGGCAAAGACTGGCTCCCTTGTAGTCCTCTTGTACTCGTCGACGTCTATCGTACCGTCCTCGCGGAGCCTTATGCCATAGTCCCCACCGTTAAAGGGTGGTGTAGGTATCAGCCCTATAGCTTCAAGAACCATATCTGCTTCTAGTGTGACGTACTCGCCTGGTATGGGTACAGGCCGGGGCCTCTTTGCGCCGGGTTGCTCGACGAGCTGCATCTTCTGCAGCTTTACTGCTGTGACCTTGCCCCCGCTGCCGATGTATTCTACTGGTGTCACTAGCTCGTGTATAATGGCTCCAGCTTCCTCGGCTTCGCGGAATCCCCGCTCCCCCGCAGGAGCATAGCTGCGGGTACGCCGGTAGACCAGATGCACCTCCTCCGCGCCTAGCCACTTGGCGACGTGGACAGCGTCTACTGCGGTGAGGCCACCGCCCACGACTACTACGCGGCGGCCGACCGGCGGTTTCTCGCTCCGGTAGCCGTAGCGCCACATGTGGTAGTCGACGATCCATTCCATAGCTGGAAGTACCCCTTTGAGATCGGAGCCTGGCACGTTTAGCCGCCGGCTCTTCCAGGTACCGGTGGCTAACAGTACAGCATCGTAGTCCTCTATGAGGTCGCCGAGCAGTATGTCTCTCCCCACTACCGTGTTCTGGCGGAACTCTACACCGATGCTCCGTAACTCCTCTATGCCCTTACGGACACGCTCCTTGTTGATATGGATCTCGAGTACGCCGAATATCAGGAAGCCACCTGGCTCGGGGTTCCTGTCGTACACGGTGACGTTGAAGCCCCGGCACCGGAGATAGCCGGCAGCATAGAGGCCAGCAGGCCCAGCGCCCACTATCGCTACTCGCTCTCGCCGCTCCGCGTACTCGCCTGGCTTGCAGCGAACAATGAAGCGCAAGGCGGCATCTACCATGGCAACTGGGGCGTCTTATCCGGTAAAGAATTCTGCGTAAACATGGCAAGGTGGCCGAGACGGTGTAGGAGAGGACCAAGAGTGGGAAGACAAGAGAGTTAGTGTGAAATGAGGGGCAAAAATAAGTCTCTGGGGTCCTCTTAGGCCTTGATTACGCCCTTCTCGCGTAGGTAGTCTAGTAGCTGGTAGTAGGCGCGTATCCTCGACATGTTCCGGGCTCCGCGCGGCCCTGGATCCTTCATGAAGAAGGCGTTTACGGGGTATGCTGTGCCCTTCTCGCCCCTCTCTACTAGCGCCTTGCCTATCCTCGTTAGGTCTACTAGTAGGCCTGCGAGCGCCGGGCTGTCGTTGATCCTCAGGTTTACTACTAGTTCGTCCTCTAGCGCGTTGAAGGTCTTCCACCAGATGTGCATTGAGACGAACTTCTTGTCGCCTAGTGGCTCCAGGTAGCCGGTGGGCTTGATGAAGTGTGGTGCATCGTAGCCTAGGATGTCCTTGACTATGCTGCTCTTCGTCTCCTCCTTCATCTTGTTGCGCTCTGGCACCGTTAGCGCGAGGAAGTCAGTATTGCCGCCGATGTTGAACTGTGCTATGCTCATTACGTAGCGGTTCCTCTCCGCGAGGTGCTCTAGCAGGTCAGCGGTCAGCGGAGTAGCGCCGGTAGCGCCGTCGTCACCTAGCACTAGGCTACCGGCCTCCTCGAAGAGCTTTACTATGGCGTCGTCGCGGGCTAGTGGGCTCGGTATCACGTTGATGAAAGCTACTGGCTTCCCGGTCTCCTTGGCATAGAGGTAGGCGGCGTAGGCGTAGGCGTGGCTAGCGCTTAGCCTCTTACGGTCATCCTTCTCGATGGCCTCCTCTAGGGCCTTGACATCGTGGAAGGCCTTAGCGGGCTCCGTCGTAGCGACCTCTATTATCACATCCGGCTGTAGCTGCTTCCACTCCTCTACCAGCCGCTCGATAGCAGCCTTTGTCGAGCCGAGCTCGTCCTCGAGACCCTTGACCTGGAAGGGTAGACCCTCCATCGAGCCTAGGTGTATACCGCGCCTCACTGTGATGCTCTTGAGGGTCTCCGGTACTGGTAGGATGTCGCCTACAGCCTTGACGGCTACCTCGTAGACTGTCTTGCCAACCTTCTCATTGTCCACGTCGTAGCTGCCAACGATCTCTATATCCTTTATATCGTAAACCATTTGATACTTTGCGAAGGGAACGCCATAGGGCTCTAGCTCGCCTTTCTTAATCCTCTCTACGCCTACAGCAAAGTGTGTGGCTACAAGGCCTTGCCCGATCAGTACCACGCGTATCGCCATGACTCTCACCCCTCCGTGAATCTCCTGTGGTTCAAACCCGGTGGGGCCGAGATGGTGCGCGACGGGGAGCCAGCACTAGAGGCCGGTCCAGCTAGTCCACCACAGCACGCCGAAAGTGTCTGGCTCCGGTGGCCTGTTTCCGCAGGCCACTAGGAGACCACTAGGTATCAACGGCCCCAGCCTCAGACTACATCAAGGCGCTTCAATTTAAACCCTTCCCCTATCCAGTGCTATCAATAGTGTACAACCTGGTTGGCCGTATGAACCGTAGAGCCCCCGGCACCGAGGAGGCAAGACCCAGAGCAGCAGCGAGACAGTCCCCTGCGAGGCAGAGGAAGAGATGGCCAAACCCATAGGGGTCGTCGGTGCCGCCGAGCCGGGGCTCCACCGGCTCGAAGACGCGGGAAGAGTGTCCAGCGGCGGCGAGGAACGGCTCAACCCTACGAGTATTCAGAACGACTATAGCGCCTATGGGCCGGTAGCCAGGGGCTGCGGCGAGATAGTCTATGTGCCAGTGCATCCTCCCCCGCCGGCCGTAGAGGTGGCGGCAGAGCCTAGCCCGAAGCCCACCAGGGCCCCACGCGCTCCCCACGTAGATGTATACTCCCGGCTCGAGCCTCGCCAAGAGCCTCCGGCCCACGGGCCCCCGGTAGCCCTCTCGGAGCTCGAAGACAAGCAGGTAGACTCCCTTCCCTCGTGGTAAGCTGCTACACGGGTCCAAGGCTTAGGCGCCCTTTATGCTGCACCGCTACGAGCCGCGCCGCCGGAGGCCTTTAGGCCTAAGCAGTATTGCCATCGACGCGGTAGCCAAGGCTGCCGTGGATACGTGTAGTACCGGGTCTATGCTGTACAACGCGCCTCCCAGCCACGAGGCCGGAGCCCTGGCAAGGTTTCTCGCAGTCTGCAGGGCCCCAGCTAGGAGCGGATCACTGGGCCTCGCCTTACTCACGTAGGCGTATAGTATCTCGTCGAGCGCGCCCGCTAGGCTTAGGGAGGCGAGCCCCAGCAGCATGGCGGCGTGAACCCCGGTGTAGACTAGCAAAGGTGCAGCAGCCAGCAGCAAGGCCACAAGCACCGGATAGGGCGCGAGCAATGGCGGCAGCACCACCCCTGCAGCATGGAGCGAGACGTAGTAGAGCGGGACCTCCCGGACGTCGAGGCCAGCCGCCCTAAGATAGTACGGCGCGAACGGCGCAAACACAAGGGGCAGGGCCGAGGCCGCCCCATACAATAGGGCCTCCCTGTAGGCCCGGAGGACTATCCTTCCCCTCCTCTGGGGCCGGAAGCCCCCGGTATCCAGCATTAGCGCCGGAACAGAGGAGGCTAGGAAGAATAACGACGCAGCCCAAAGCCCCGCTGCAGCAGTCTCCGCGACACGGTACGCGACCACACCCCCTAGAGCCGCGCCCACTCGTACACTCGTAGACAGGGCAAACACAGTAGCCCTAGCCGAGGCCCGGGAGCTAGAGAGAAGCGCCGCCAGCGGGGCCAACCGATAGAGTTGAGCGAGTATAGAGCGTACCCGAGCACGAAGCCCGGCAGACCACGCCAGACGAGCATCACGAGCAGGCCAGCCCCTGCTACAGCGTAGCTCGCCACAGCCGTAACCCACGCAGCCCGAGGCCCCCGAGACGCCAACAATCCACCAAGAAGCCCAGAAATCATGGCCACGAGGAAGCCGAGGCCATAGACGAGCCCGTAAAGGGCTTCAGGCACACCTATCTCTAGCGCGTAGAGTGGTACAAGCGGAGTGAAGCCCCAGCCGATACCCCATACGAGGTTAGCAATTACAATGGCCACGAAGTTTCTAACTAGCCGCGGCAAGACAGCGTTCACCCGTCATGGGGCTGCTACATATCCCTCAATGTTTCACCTCCTTAGTTAGTTTCATACAATGGCCGGCCACACAAACCCTCTACATGAGGGAACTACTCAAAACACTCTGAAATAATCACTAACGAGGAATAGGTTAGAAAAGTGTAGCACAGTAGCTAGTCCGCGAAGCGCTCATAACAACCCCGGAGAGCAAAACAGCAACAAGACTACGGGGAGAGGCCCATGGAGGAGGGTATACCCGGCCACGCGGGCAAAACCGAGTGGGCCAAGAAGATCCAGGGCTTCCTTAAGGAGCGCGGCGTGAGCTTCGAAGCCGAGGGCGAGGCCACCCGCATCCATCTAGACGACATAGTAGTAGAGGTAGCCGAGGCCGAGAGCGGCGAAGGCTACGCCATAGTGATAACCGTGCCCCTACCCGGCTCCAGTAGCGAAGCCCTAGACGAGGCTACTGGCCGTACACTAGCCAGCGCCATGAAGCTGGCGGGGCTGCTGGGCGCAGAAGAGCTAGGATACGAGCTGGACACGAGCCTACCCGGCTACCCCAGTCTCCGGATAATAGTGGAATACAGCGACCCCAATACTCTGGCTGAGAAGCTGGTAGAGGCGCTCAAGAAATACCTGGAAGGCTAGCAGTTTATTACTAGCAATAGTAGTGAATCTTGTTTCTTCCCACCGGCTACCCGGTAGTGTCCTCCTCTACCCGTAGCTGGCTCATCTCTACTGGGCTGCGGCGGAACATCTCCCAGAGGACTAGCGCGGCTGATTTCGGCGGTATGATGCCCCTCTCCGTTACTATCATGTCGATGTACTCTGGCGGCGTAGCGTCGAAGGCCGGGTTGCGTATCCTTATGCCTGGCGGCGGGTTCTCGAGGACCTCCTCGGGCGGTCTCTCTTCTATCTCTACAGGCTGGCCGACGACCGTGTAGGGGCTGAACTTGTAGGTCTCAGTGGCTACTATGAAGGGTATACGGTGTAGCCTTGCTGCGAGGGCTATCTGGCTGGTACCGATCTTGTTTATCACTGCGCCGTTCGCGGTTACCGTGTCGGCGCCCACTATGACCCGGGTTATCCTCTTGGCCTCGATAACCTGTAGCACTGCTGAGTCGGGTACAAGGGTCACGGGTATACCGGCTTTGGCTAGGTTGCGGGCTGTGATGTAGCCTTGGAAGCGTGGCCGTGTTTCGGTGGCGTATACGTGGAAGCGCTTGCCGCTACGCCACGCGGTCACCAGTATGGATTCTACTGCGCTGCTATTGCAGTGTGTTAGTATGCGGTCGCCGGTCTTTATGAGCCGGGCGCCTATCTCCCCTATCCTCTTCACGGCTTGCTCAGAGTACTCTATGAAGCCCTGGGCTGCTTCTATTACTGCCTTCCGGGCCTCCTCTATGTCTTGGAACCTGTTCTCGCGGAGAACCTTCATCACGTAGTTGACGGCATTGGGTAGGCTCACGGCAGTAGGCCGGGTCGATACTAGTAGCCGGGCAACTTGCTCCATGTAGTCCAGGAACTCGTCGAGGCCTCCACTCTTGTACTCCTGGGCGGCTATCATTAGTGCGCGGGCGGCGGCCCTGGCTATCCGGCCCGCGCCACGTATCTTCATAGTCTGGATGTCCTCGGCTATTCTCCGAACCTCCTCGGGTACAACCAGGGTCACGCCAATGCACCTCCCGCAGCGGTGCCTTAGGCCTGTTTACGGAGGGTCTGCTTCAGCTTCTCCCGCGCTCGGGCGAAGAGCTCGCTTATGGGCTCGAGCCTTGGCGGCCATTCTCCATACTTCTCCCTTATGAGGAGGGGCACAGCCTCCGGCGCCATGAGGCCTCTCTCCGTGGCGAGCGCGTCGATAAGGTGTGGTGGCACTGGCTCGAAGAGGGGTGCGTAGCCCCCGACGCCTAGCTCTCTGTGCTCATCCGGGACTATCTCGTCGCCGAGCGCCGGCGTCTCAATGGTCATGCCGTAGACTGTCTCCGGGTACAGCTTGTAGGTCCCCGCGACAACGATGAGGCGTACACGCGCCTCGCCAGCGGCTAGCGCTAGCAGCCCGGCTCCCGTCCGCGCGATAACAGTGCCGTCTGCTGTGACGGCGTCAGCACCTATCAGGGCCTTGGTCGCGTCCCGGGCCATAAACCTCATAGCCGAGTCTACTATCAGCGTCACATCTAGCCCCATCCGGGCCAGCGCCTTCGCCGTCTCGATTCCGTCGAGGAGGGGCCTGGACTCGGCTACTATCACCTGGATCCTCTTCCCCATAGCGGCCGCCTTCTCCAGGGCCCGGACCACGCTCCGGCTATAGCTCTGCGTGAGCACCACGTCGCCGTCCTCTAGCCTCCGGGCAGCAATCTCTGCAGCCGCCTCGGTCTCCTCCACGACCCGGGCCAACACTTCGCCCACATAGCTCTGGATCCTCTCCTGGACCTCGCTTAGCCCGCTATAGTCCTCGGCCGCGATCATCCCCAATAGCTCCCGCGCCGTGTTCACCAGCGGCGCCGAGAAGGGCCGTGCCGCGATACGCGCCTCCAGGAAGTCTAGCGCCTCCAAGAGCCCCCAGACGTCCCGCGCCTCGGAGACCAGGCGGCTGAACCTCTGGAGAGTCTCCTCGGCAGCCTCAGTCGCTCCTAGCCTGTAAAGGCCGAGAACCTCGCCCCGGTCCTCTCTAGACTCCTCAGCCAAGGCGAGCACATCCCTATTAGACATGGGGCACGGGAGGGCTACTTAACCTAACGCCCAGGCAGCAGGAGAGCCCGGCGCAGGGGGTGCCAGGGGCAGTGGCGAGCCTGCTAGCCAGGGCAGCAGCGGCGGTGTCGGGAGGCCGCCTCGAGGACGACCTAGTACGCGTAGAGGGCCTCATGCTGCGGCCCGGCCGGGCCCTCCTACTATCCCTCGCAGAGACCGTGGCAGGAGTTGGGCTTCTGGCCGTCTCAGCTCGCACGTCCTTCACACTGCCCGGCATCCCCGTGCCGTTCACCCTCCAGACCCTGGCACTGACGCTAGTCATAACGCTCCTCGGCCCACGGGCATGGAGGACCGTAGCAGCCTACATCGCCGCGGGCCTCCTAGGGGCGCCGGTATTCGCCATGGGCAGCGGCCCCGGCTACATCGCCTCGCCCAGCTTCGGCTACCTCCTAGGCTTCCTCCTAGCAGCAGCCGTAGCCGGCAGGCTATCGCGCCCCTCCACCCGCCGGGGCCTCCTACGAGGCGCCCTCCTAGTACTGCCACTAGTCTACCTCCCCGGAGCCCTATGGCTAGCAGCATGGCTAGCAGCCGTCAAGGGGCTGGCAGCCGCGGAGGCGCTACGGGCCGCGCTATGGAGCGGCGTACTAGTCTTCATACCCTGGGACGTCCTCAAGGCGGCTGTGGCGGCCCAGGCTTCGCACAAGCTCCTAAAACACATATACAAGACACAGCAATAAAGAGAGGCTGGGACCGCTATACTACCGCCGAGGATAGCATACATTATGCCCGGTAGCAAGCGGGCCCAAGGAACGCCCTAACGCTACCAGGATCGGGCTGCACCACAAGAGCTCACGGGAAGCAGTCAGGGCAGGGTTAAACCCCCGGCGAGACAAAGACCCATTATGTGGTGCCGGGCTGTGGAGGCTATCGTAAAGGATAGGCGCACCATTATCCTGAGCGAGGAGGCAGCCCAGGAGCTGGGGCTAGAACCCGGCGAGAGGCTAGTAGTGAGGAGGGAGGGCCGCCGGGTTGTGCTAGAAAGGGCCAGGAGGGGCCCCAGAGAGGCCGAGGAAAGAAGGAGGAGAATAGAGAGGCTAGCCGGAATACTCGGCGAAGCCTCTGTAGCAGAACTAAGAGAACTCGAAGAGGAGGTATGGACTAGTGATATGCCTTGATACGAACATTCTCTACAACTACATGTTCAAGACCGAGCTCACAGAGAAAGCCAGGAACATCCTTAAAAGCTACGCTCATGAGGATTTCGCGATCACAACTACAGTCCTCAACGAGTTCATATATATCGCCCTTGCGAAGGTAACAGGCAAGAGAGGGCACGCGCTGAGGAGGTACGTAAAGGCGAGAGGATATCCAGACGAGATAATGGATAAGATCATCACTGCCTTCGAACAGCTAGAAATAGCAGTGCTACCAGATGTAACGGATCCAAAGCTAGTCCTGGAAACGGCTAGAAGTTATCGACTCCTGCCAGCAGACGCGATGATAGCCCTAACATGCAGGCATCATAGGATAGACGTAATCGCGACATTCGACGAGGATTTCAAGAGGGTACCCTGGCTGAAAGTAGTGCCCTAGACCCGCCGCGCGGATTAAGCCTCGTAGACGCTCAGCGCGATGTAAACTCCAGTACCATTAGTGTTGCACCCTATTCCTCCACAAACTCTATAGACGTGAGTATGAGGACGCATACTGCTAGCCATGCGAGCAGTGATGCAGTAGCTACGGATGCGTACATGGCTGGCCCGTAAGCTATGAGGTGTGACGCAGCTACTGTTGGGAGAAGGAATGCCAGTATCCTAGTGCCCTCGGGTAGTAGCGTTACGGGGTAGTAGACGGGAGGGAACACTGTCGTTGCTACTAGCAGTATGTTGCCGAGCCTCATGACTGTTAGGGGCTCCTTGCTCTTGACGCCGATATACATCCCGAGCGTGGATGCCCAGGCCCATAGGCTCACCGTGCCCAGCACTATGTAGGGGAGGCGGCTGGCACCGTTCTGTAGCACCAGTAGTGCTGCGAGGAGGACTAGGTAGGGTGCTGCGGGCAGGCTCATGCCCAGGGTTACTCCGAGCATCTTCTTGGCCGTGCTCCCGGGCAGCGACATGAATATGTCGTAGAACCGGGACCGTGTCTTCATCCCGACAAGCTCTATTGGGAGGTCAGCTACCTCCTCACCATGTGCTCGCTGCTCGAGTACTCGCCCAGCACTACTATCTTCGAGTAGAAGCCGGAGAGATAGCGCCGCCCAAGCTCCTCAGGCTCCCCAAACGCGGCGACCCGGCCATCCTTGATTAGGAGTACCTTGTCGCAGATACTGGATATCTCGTTCAGATAGTGGCTCGTCACCAGTATGGTGGAGCCTGCTTTGGCCCTCCTCCTTAGTATGTCCCAGAGCTTCAGCCTGTTCTCGACATCCAGGCCTACGGTCGGCTCGTCTAGGTAGTAGACAGGGACGTCAGCCGAGAGAACCATGGCGAGGAGCATCTTCCTGACCATCCCGCCGGAGAGCGTCAACACCATCCTATCATGGTAGTGTATCCCGAACTCCTCGACCGCCTCCCTGGCCCGGGCTCTTGCCTCCTCTCTCGGGTAGCCCCTCATGCGGAGATAGTGGTATATGTACTCGAGGGGCGTTAGTGTATAGAAGTGTGCCCTTGCCTCCTGGGGTAGGAGCGCGAAGAGCCTCTTCACGCTATCGCGGCACGGCGGGATCCGGTGGCCATGGATCGTAGCGTAGCCGCTGTCGGGCCGGAGTAGGCAGCTGAGTATCCTGATGAGTGTTGTCTTACCGGCCCCATTGGGGCCGATTGTCCCTAGGATGCTGCCTCTGCCTATGGAGAAGCTTACCGAGTCGAGTGCTACGACCTCCCCGTACCTCTTTGTGAGGCCTTGGACTGTTATCCCCTCCACTAGCCTCGGCCCCCGGGGGCTAGAGCAGGGAGAACGCTACCGAGCACCGTTTGATATACACTGTGCATAGTGAATTATACCGTAGGGGTTGGGCTACTGCTGACGCGGAGCTCCATACCCTGTCTAGCCTGGTTTGCACGCGTTTCGTGGGCTGCATGGTGGTGTGGGGTCTCTCCCTGGGCCTATGTCTTCTAGGAACCTGTTTAGCTCTTGGGCGCTCTGTTCTGCGAGGCTCCAGAGCCTGGCCCGGTTCTCGGGTGTGTAGACCGGGTTGCCGGCTACTATGGTGTATAGCGTGTCGCCCCCGGTTGCGGCGTATAGTATGGCTGAGGCGAGGTTGTCTGGGCGGAGGGGGAGGCTCCAGGGCCTGGAGAGGTCCAGCACGGTGATGTCCGCGGGGGCTCCGGGCTCGATGGCTCCTCCGCGGTCTAGGCCCATGGCGCGGGCTCCTCCCCGGGTCGCTGCTTCTAGGAGATGGCTGGCCTTGACCCGTGTGTCCCAGTAGCTGTGCCTCTGCAGTAGCAGCCCCGTCTTGGCCTCCCTCAGCATGTCCAGGCTGTTGTTTGAGGCTGGCCCGTCGGTGCCGAGGGCGACGTTTATCCCCTTTTCCATTGCCTCGTATAGGGGGAAATGGCCAGCTGTGGCCAGCTTCATGTTGCTTGTAGGGCAGTGTACTAGGGTGGCCCTGGCCCGGCGGACGGCGTCTAGCTCCCAGCTCGCTATCCACCCGGCGTGGACTAGTACCGAGCGGGGCCCGAGGGCGCCCAGGCTCTCTAGGAGCTCGACGGGGAACTTTCCGTGCTTCTTCCGGGCCTCGTAGACCTCTCTCCTGGTCTCGGAGACGTGTATGTGGAAGGGCACCCCCAGCTCCTCTGCGGCCCGGTAGCCCTCCGCGACGGCCTCGAGGGGCGCCGCGTAGACGCTGTGGACGTTGATCACGCCCCCGAGGAGGGGGTCGCCTTCTAGGCTCCGGGCGAACCGCCTGGCCTCCTCCACCGCCCGGTAGGGGTCCACGTCGCCCATTATCACGGGGCCTAGCCGTGCGCGTACACCGTGCTCCCGGGCAGCCTTGGCCGTGGCCTCGGGCTCGAAGTACATGTCTATGAAGCCACAGGTACCCGTCGAGATCATCTCGATGACTGCTAGCCTCGACGCGTGGTAGATGGTCTCCGGCGTGAGCCGCTTCTCCACGAACCACATCCTTGCGAGCCACTCGTGTAGCTCGCTGTCGTCGTGAAAGCCGCGGAGCAGCGTCATAGCCACGTGGGTGTGCGCATTGTAGAAGCAGGGCAGCGCGACACCGTAGCGTGGACAATCAATGACTATCCCGGACTTGGCGCCGCTCGGGGGCCGGTCGCCGATGTACAGTATCCTGCCGTCCTCGGCGTAGACGATAGTGTCGCGGAGGGGGCTGCACCCCGCGCAGGGGAGTAGTAGGCGGCATCGTAGTAGGAGCGGCTCCCCGCCCAAGGCTATGCACTTATGTCCAGGGTCTCCAGGGGCGCCCCGGGTTATTAACCAGCCTTGACGCTGGGATAATCCTGTCCCGTGCGGCGGGGCACCCTTTTCCTTCCCTAGCCTGCTCCTCTACTGGAGGTGTATCCCCGGGTATGGCTCGCTGGGGCCTAGTCGTCACGAGCGACCGGGTCAAGGAGCACCCGGAGCAGGACGAAACGACCCCCATGCTGAGGAGACTCCTCGGGGAGCACGGCCACGAGCTAGTCTACACCGCTATCGCGGGGAACGACCCTGTCGAGATACTCTACCACATCGCGGCGGCGCTGCATGAGGGCGCAGAGGTAGTGCTCGTCACTGGCGGCACGGGGCCTAATCCCCGCGACATCTCGGCCGACCTGGTCTCGAGGATCTGTGACCGGGTGCTACCCGGCGTGGGGGAGGAGTTCCGCCGCCGCAGCCTAGAGGAGGGTGTGGCGAACGCCGTGCTTAGCCGCGCGCTCGCCTGTAGCTTCCGCGACCGCCTGCTAGCGGTGAGCCCCGGTAACCCAGGGGCTGCGCGGCTAATGGCAGAACTGCTGCTAGAGGTCGTGGATCATGCGCTTCACCAGCTCCGCGGACACCGCCACGAGCACCACAAGCACCACACCCACAACCACGGGAAGACATGTAGACATTAGCTCCGGCCTCCCGGGTCCCATGGAGTCTCGCCGGGGAATGGTTTATTGGAGGCCAGCCCCACTCTATAGCTGAGACACCTGGGGCTAGGATAGCTATGCCAGTAGTACAGTCACAGACAACACAGACGCAACAAGGCCTCGGCCCGGGAAATAGTGCTGTAGCTTCAGGCCCTGTAGCGGCCATACAGCACGTACTCCGGAGACTACAGTTGATGGTGGGCCACGAGTACGCGAAGCTCGCCAGGCTCAACACGTGCAGCCACGAGTTCCTAGACTTCGTGGACAAACTAGAGGAGGCAGCAGACCGGGAGATGCAGTACCGGGGCTTCGAGAAGCTCCCAGCACCAGCAGCCCGCGGCAGGGTCGACCTCGTGCTCGGCTGGTACCAGGGCGAGGGCTTCATAGTCGAACTGGGGCTCCGCGGGCTCAACCGCTGCGGAGTCCTAGAGGAGCTCGCGGGTAGCGAGCCACCCCGGGTCTACGCCCGGTTCTACATTGGTGGCCGCGTAGCCTTCATCCTAGAAGCATCGGAGGAGAAGGACACCACTCTAGCCGAGACAGGGTACATCATGTAACAACAATTACCAGTCCAAAAGCATTACTTCATAGGCTTCACATTATTCCTCTCGGCTCCTAGTAGCCGTTACCCATACTGCGGTCTACGCCCATGACTCTTACTCCGGCCTCGGGGCTCCTAGGGACACTTTTGTTGCCGGCTACTACTCCCTTCTAGGGAATTCTACACGATAGAGCTTTATCTAGGCCACATGCCCTGCTAGGAGAGGGAGGAGCTGCTCCATGATCCTATTCCGCCGTCACCGGGACTACCTGGTGAGAAATGGCCCTCAGTTCACCCTCATCTCGCCCGCCTTCAACGACGGCGAGAGAATACCTCAACGTTATACTTGCGACGGGGAGGACGTCTCGCCGCCTCTTGAGTGGAGCGGAGCCCCTGCCTCTACAGCTAGCTACGCCCTCATAGTCTATGATCCCGATGCGCCCCGGGGCACCTTCATACACTGGGTCATCTACGACATTCCCCGCGAACTAGCCGCGCTCCCGGAGGGTGTTCCCAGGGACCCGGTCGTCGAGGGCCTCGGGCTCCAGGGCCGCAACGACTTCGGCAAGCTCGGCTACGGCGGGCCATGTCCGCCCCATGGAGACCGTCCGCACCGCTACGTGTTCGCCCTCCACGCGCTCGATATAGAGACTCTCGGTCTAGAGCCCGGAGCCCGGGCAGACGATGTACTCGAACACATCAAGGGCCATGTCATAGGCTACGCTGTGCTAACCGGCACCTACTCTAGATAGCTGCCTGTAAAGAGCCTCTCCGCCACACATGGACAATGAACTACAGCATTTCAGCATAGTCACAGCCGACCCTGTGCCACCGACACCTAGAGGGCATGACGCGGCGCAGCCATAGGTAGCCGAGAAGTGTTTACCGGCAAGGCAGCAGGCAGAGCAGCGTGGAGGCGGCCAGCCAGCTTGGACACCATTCTGGCTCTCTTGGTGGGCTCGTAGCTGGTTTCTCGCTCGGGCTAACAGGCGGCGGTGGCTCAGCGCTTGGCGTTCCACTATTGGTCTACATTGTCGGGTTGAGTCCACACCACGCTGTAGGGGCATCTCTTGTAGCGGTTGGCGTCATCTCTCTCATAAGCTCGGTACGATACATGCGTCAAGGCTACGTGGTCTACAGAATAGGGCTTGTCATGGCTGCCGCCTCGCTTGCTGGCGTCTACCTGGGCAGTTACCTCAATAGCTACGTTGAGGGCCCACTGCTCCTAGTGCTCTTTGCCCTCCTCATGATAGCTATAGCGGCCAGGATGCTGCTGAGAAGCAACGCAGAGATAAACAACGAAGCATACACGACAGCGCCTAGCCGGGCAAGCCGTATAGACTATGGACGTATACTCCTGCTAGGATTTATCACGGGTGTAGCCTCAGGATTCTTTGGCGCCGGCGGCGGGTTCTTGATAGTCCCGGCTCTCGTGTGCGGTGCAGGTCTAGAGATGCGTGAGGCCATAGGAACATCTCTGTTCATAATATTCGTCAACGGTGTCGCCGGGCTAGTAAGCTATTATGCACAGGGAAGGCCAATGGATCCATTTGTGACAGCTCTCTTTACTCTAGGCGGATCTATTGGCGGAATCTTCGGCTCTAGTTTAGCCGCAAAGGTTCCAGGCAAAACGTTAAGAATGGCGTTCTCTATACTGCTAATATTCGTAGCTGTATACATGATTGTTACAAATATTCACGCAGTACTATACCAGTAGAGTTTGAAAAATCATGTTCAGTATAAAGTATATTATTAAACGATTTCTAAAATAATTGTTTCTAAGATTTCACCAAGACACTTAAAAGGATGTGCCTAAGTTTGACCTTACATAATGTTAAACTATGACTACTCTTTCCAGATCTAGTTTATTAACTTATTTTCACGCATATAACGTGTAATTAATTCACCTAACCTAGTAAGCCTATAATACTTATGTAAGCATCTAGTCTCTTTCTTAGGCTTAGCCTTTCTATGCTTCATCTTCAATACCTTAGGCTTGGTCTCAGCTATAAGTCCCAACTCTATAAGCTTATCTATTAGACACTGCGTCTCATCAACTTTCATCGACAGTATACGTGCAATAGTTACCACATGTTCGTGTCCTGCCTCCCTGAGCAGTAACAGCAGCTTGCCAGCCTTACTACACCCGGTTAATAATGTTAAATATTTCTCAAATAAGTTACGTTGTTTCATACTTCTTAGGATCATTTCTCCTTCTCTTGACAACTTGTAGTATGTATGGTGTTTTCTTACCCCGTAACTCAGCTTGAGTTTAGCCTCTGTACGTTTGATAGCTGAACCGTGTACCCTCTCTACTAGTCCTAGCTGTTCTAAGTGGTCAAGCGCTAGTACGATATCTTCAATGGGCATCCTCAACACCCTTGCAATTGACTTCGCGTAGTCAGAACACGCCTTCCTTAGATGGAAGAGGATGTAAACGTGTAGGGGTTTTAGTGCCGACAACATGGCTATCTTATGTCCTTTATCGCTACACTTGCCTGCTATTTCTTCTAGTAGGTTCTTGATTTCTTTGGTTACTCTTTTTCCCTCCTTAGTTAGTTCATAGTATTGCCCGTGTCTTCGGACTTCGTTTGACTTCGCCCTAACTTTGATCCAAGGCTTTACGCTCGACGTCGCAGTATTCTTTGGTACTGTTTTTCCTTGTATTCTTCTCACAAGTCCTTTACTAACAAGATTCTGCTAATGTCTGTTCCACCACAGATACATCAATGTTTGTCCTCTCGCCGAGAAGTCTCCTGCTTAATAGACTAGGCGTGTCAGGACCGTATGTATATAGATGTAGGAGTATCTTTATACTGAGCTCGTCAAGCTGCCACTTCATATTGTTAACACCCAGCTTCACCATTTACTACAGTTATGTATCTGCGCTGGAAACGCTTGATGCATAGTTGTTGCAATACCTTCTGTCTGTTTTTCACTTATATTATACCTCTACGCTACTGCGGGTTCATGAGTTCTCATTGTCGCTAGTTATCGTATTGCATGCTCTATTTGCCTAGTACGTCTTGACCGCCTTCCTTTAAACCCTCCTCTTTCCGTAGTGGTTGTTTCTTACCAATGGCAGAGGTTACTGCCATAAATCTAGTGTATCAATAATAGTGTGCTGTTGAACGTAGCTTAGTATGTCAGGTGTGTCGAGTTTATGGACAGGCTAGTCGTAGTAGCCCTTGGGGGTAATGCATTTGCGAGAAAGGGAGAAAGGCTTAGCAGTCAATGGCGCAACGTGAGGATAGCTGCTGAGGCTGTGGCAGAGCTCGTCGAGAGAGGGTATAGAGTGGTAGTGACTCACGGTAATGGCCCGCAAGTGGGTATGCTTCTAGAGTGGATGTACAAGGCTTCTCGTGGCTCCTCAGAGCCGCTTTCTATGGATGTGGCTGTGGCTATGACGCAGGGCTGGTTAGGCTACATGCTTCAACAGGCCATAGGTAATGCGCTGAAGGAGCGCGGCCTACCCCGCCGTGTAGCTGCCATCGTTACCCAGGTGCTTGTGCGCCGCGATGACCCAGCGTTCCGGGAGCCGAGCAAGCCCATAGGCCCCTACTACACCCGTGACGAGGCCGAGCGCCTCGCCGTGGAGACGGGCTGGGTGTTCAAGCAAGATCCCCGGGGTGGTTACCGTCGCGTAGTCCCCAGCCCGCGGCCCGCCATGGTGGTAGAGCTGGAGGCTGTCAAGGCGTTGCTCGGAGCCGGCTACGTGGTGATAGCTGCTGGAGGCGGCGGTGTGCCCGTAGTACAGAGCAACAACTGGCTCCACGGCCTAGAGGCGGTCGTGGATAAGGACTATGCCTCAAGCCTGCTAGCCCGGACCCTTGAGGCATATGCGCTCCTCATACTCACCGACGTACCATACGTCTACATTGACTATGGCAAGCCAGGCCAAAAACCCCTAGAGAAGCTGACAGCTAGCGAAGCCCGGCGCCTCATAGCCGAGGGACAGTTTCCACCGGGCAGCATGGGTCCTAAAGTGGAGGCGGCTGTAGAGTTTGTAGAAGCGCGTGCAAGGGCTGGCTGCACGGATTGCTATGCCGCTATAGGCCGGCTAGAGGACGCGGCCCTCATAGCCGAGGGGAAGAAAGGCACAGTAATAGTGCCCGGCTAGGCCATCTACTGCTCCGGGGTCTTCCCCGCACGCTTATGGAAGAGCAGCCTCATCGCCACCTGCGCGAGGAACACTACGATGAATATAGTCGCGAACTCCATGAACCTCTTAGTAGAAAGCCTGAGACCGCCACGAGGGCGGGTAGATTCCGCGTGACTGCGCCTATATGCACATCATATCGTCTTACTCGTAGCCCGTGAACGCTTCAGCAGCATATGTCTAGGCTTCTAGCCCCTGAGCACGACGATATCGACGAGTAGGCATTAAGTTACATGCTTTAGAGGTGGTACACCGGAGGCCGTAATCCTGCCGCTAGGCAGCCGTGCACATAACTCCTACGGGGGCTAGGCCCGCTGGTATAGCGGACAGAGACCACAGAACCAGGGTGCCTCGGCGACCCGCACCCTGTAAACGCCTGCCTCGTCCTCGACTGCTATGCCGTGGAGCTGCTCTGTTGCTTCTCTGCTGAGTCTCCACAGCCCACAGACACCATTACGACTGTGGAGGCATGTCTGTGCCTTCCAGCCGCCTATCATAGAGGCTGCCTGGTGGAAGGCCTCCAGCTTGGAGACGCGTTGCTCGTAGAGACTTAGCACTGCAGCATAGCCTTCGACCTGGCTCTGTACGCTCTTCACAGCAGCCCCCAGCTCGGCCAGCTCCTCCTCCACATGTTCTACCTTCCCGCGTAGCTCTTCCAGCTCCCGGTCGGGCTTCTCGACGACGCCTGGCTCCGGCTCTATAAGCGCCTGGACGCTGCCGCTTCTTCCTACGCCTAGGGCGAGAGCCTCAGCCGCCATCCTGGTGATCACCTCCCTGGTATTCTACTAAATTTGGCTCCTCGAGCCTACTCCGAGTAAACTATTACAGCCATGCCTGGGGCGAGAAGGCCTCTGGGCTGCTAACACCCCGGTAACACGCGTCCCCGGGACTCGGTGAGCCAGGGAGTGATTGGGACCGGCCACCTCTCCCGGGGCGGCGTTATGGGTGTTACCCTCGTTGCCACGGGATTAGCTGCTGGGCTTCCTTGGGCTTAGCCCAGCAGTGCCCACTGGGCTGCTGTGCCCCTGGCTCCGCTAGGCCATATACCCGCCTTAGCTGTTCTCTACACCCCTATCGTCTCGCTTCTTATTCATAGCCTCGGTCTTCATGAATGCATCGAGCCCGGTCTGTTTCCCTGCTTTCCCGGCCATCCTCTCGAGGCTCTCGAGCCGCTCGAGTATACTTCTCGGGGGCCGCGGCTTTTCGCCCCGGAGCAGTGACAGGAAGAACGTGTCCCTCACCGGCTCGTAGACCAGCTTATAGAACCTCTGAGGATCCCGGAGCACCCACTCCGGGAACAACGAGACATACTCCAGCGCAGCCTTCCAAGCCTGCTCCCACGGTATGAGCTTGGAGACCCTCAGCGTCACTTCGCGGTCGAAATCCCTAGGGGTCTGCTCCTCCCCGCCCAGGGCGTACCAGCCCCTCCTCCCAACCACGACGCACTCGCCCAGCTCCTCAACCATGCCCTCAGGGCAGCGTCTCCCCTCCCGCGCCACATGGGCGCCGCGGCGTAGGAGCTCGTCGAGCCTGGCAGCCCTCCTCCAGCCACGAGGCCCGTAGTACTTGGCCCATGCATAGAATATGGCGCGGTTGAGGCCCCAGCTCTTCGCCCTCTCCAGGTCACCCTTCAACTTGTAGTAGCGGGCAGCCTGCAGCAACGCCATGACCTGGAAACGCCCCAAACCAGCCATCCTGACAAGATCCTCTGGACGAGGCAGGGCCAGAGCCACCCCGTTAAGCAGAACCACTATGGTTGAAGCCTTATAGCCCCGGAGACAGCTAGTCCAGAAGCCACGGGGCACCCGAGGGTTTTCCGGCTCCAGCCCCCTTCGGCCGCCGCCCAAGTGGACGCGGGGGTGCCCGAGCCAGGTCGAAGGGGGCGGGCTCAAGACCCGCTGGCGTAGGCCGGCGTGGGTTCAAATCCCACCCCCCGCACCACATTCCTCCTCTCCGAGTTCCTACATACCTTGCAATTACGCTAGCACGACCTTGGACCTGTCTTGTGTTACATGTCTTGTTGCATTGCTCTAACTTCGTTTGACAATGTTGGCGAGCTTCTCTGCTGCAAGCCCTATTAGGAGCCAGACTAGTGTTGAGGATGCCACGAAGACCAAGGATGTACTGATAAACGGCATTATGTGGTATAGATGTACGCGTATAATGTCTCCGAGCAGTATGCCTGGTAGGTCTAGATAGATTATTGACTCCTCGGGCCATAGATGTGTACTTAGTAGACCAGACCCTAGGCCGAAAAATGTTGAGGAGAGAAGAAGGGTCTTGGCATAGGTAGCCGTTTTAGCAGTGTGTATAATGCTTTGATTGATGCTAGGTATATTGGTTATCCGGAAGCTTAGCCATAGGAGTTCTAGAATGTGCAATGGACGGCCCGAACCTCATATTATTTGCTTAGATTGATTATATGTTGTCGGGCTAGATGTCTGGGTTTTCTCTTGTTTGGTTTGGCTATGTTGGCGATTACTATCTGTCTTGTTGATTTTATTGGTGCCGGTATATTTATAGCCCGGTACTTTAACAGTTGATAAAGGTGGGGTTGTGGTTTTGGCGCTGGAAGCTAGAGACCTGGTGGCAGGCCCCGAGGGCAAGACTATACTCCGTGGGGTAAATATCAAGGTTCCCCCGGGCAGCGTAGTAGCGCTCATGGGGCCGAATGGTAGCGGCAAGACCACGCTAGCCTATACGCTGATGGGTCATCCGCGTTACCGTGTTGAGCGCGGCGAGGTGTTGCTGGACGGTGAACTTGTCACCAACCTTCCCCCGCATGAGAGGGCTCGGCGCGGCCTAATGCTCGGCTTCCAGAACCCTGTCGAGATACCAGGTGTCCGGTTCATCAACTTCATAGCAGCTGCGTATAACCGGCGTTTCGGTATCGAGGAGCGGCTAATAGGTATGCCGCGGCCTGAGCTGCTTAAGCAGGCCAGGGAGCTGGCTGGGAAGCTAGGGCTTCGCCCCGAAATGCTGCAGAGAGAGGTGAATGTGGGCTTCAGTGGCGGCGAGCGGAAGAGGGCCGAGATGCTTCAGCTCCTCCTACTCCGTCCCCGCTACGTTATCCTTGACGAGCCGGACAGCGGCCTCGACGTGGACGGTGTCCGCATCATAGCCGATGCTATCCGTGAGCTAGTGGAACAGGGAGCAGGTGTACTCGTGATAACGCATTACGCGAGGATTCTCCAGTTCGTCGAGCCCAGCCACGTAGTGGTGCTCGTCGACGGCCGTGTGGTGGACGAGGGCGGTCCAGAGCTGGCTAGGCGGATCGAGCGGGAAGGCTACCAGGCCTACATGGGGGACGGGGGGCAGGAGAGGTGACGCAGTATGGCTGGTGTACGTCCCGCGCCTCTAAGGGAGGTGCTCGAAGCTCGTAGTGTTGAGGAGCTGCTGGGCTTCCAGAAGCCCTACCCCAAGGAGATAGAGATACGGGGCCGCATCGAGAGGAGCCTCGTGGAGGAAATATCCCGGGTCAAGAAGGAGCCCGACTGGATGCGCCGCCTAAGGCTCCGCGCCCTGGAGCTATTCTACAAGCTGCCTATGCCCCGCTGGGTTATCGGGATCGAGGAGATAGACCTGGAGGAGATAGCAGCCTACGTGAAGCCTAAGGCGGAGAAGGCGGAGAGCTGGGAGGACCTCCCAGGCTGGATGAAGGAGTACTACGCGAAGCTCGGGCTCCCAGAAGCAGAGGCGAGGCTGCTATCAGGGCTCACGGCTGTCTTCGACAGTGAGGCTGTGCTCAACCTGGTGAAGAAGGAGCTCCAGGAGAAGGGCGTGATACTGCTCCCGATGGAGGAGGCTGTGCAACGCTACCCCGACCTGGTTAAGCAGTACTTTGGCCGGGTCTTCCCCGCATCTGACCACAAGTTCGCCGCGCTACACCACGCGCTATGGAGTGGCGGCGCCTTCGTCTACGTGCCGCCCGGTGTTAGGCTCACCCAGCCCCTAGAGGCCTTCTTCTTCATAGGCAGCGAGCTAGAGGGCCAGTTCGAGCACACGCTCCTCATAGCGGGCGAGAACAGCTACATAGAGTTCATAGAGGGCTGCGCCGCCCCCATGCTCAAGGGGTTCAGCTTCCACGACGGCATGGTGGAGATCTACGCGCACCGTGGCGCCCGGGTGCACTTCTACACAGTGCAGAACTGGAGCAGGAACATCATAAACTTCAACAATAAGCGCGCCATAGCCGAAGAGGGTGCGCACGTGGAGTGGCTAGAGGGTAGCATTGGGAGCAAGATAACATACACCTATCCGACGACCATACTCCGTGGCCGCGGCGCCTCGACGCGCAACGTCTCCGTAGCCATAGCCAATGGACCCTACATAAAGGATACTGGGGGTAAGGTGATACACGCTGCGCCCGACACGAGGAGCGTCATAATCTCGAAGAGCATATCCAGCAACGGCGGCCTCTCCGTCTACCGGGGCCTAGTCAGAGTAAACCGTGGCGCCTACCGCAGTGTGAGCCACGTACAGTGCGACAGCCTGATCCTGGATGAGCGGAGCAAGGCCTACACCTATCCCCGGAACGAGGTCGACGAGCCTACTGCTGAGGTGACGCACGAGGCTAGCGTAGGCAGGCTAGGTGAGGACCAGCTATTCTACATGGCTAGCCGTGGCCTAAGCGAGGGCGAAGCCAAGGCCATGATAGTGCTCGGCTTCATCCAGGACGCGCTAAAGGCGCTGCCCATGGAGCTGCTCGGTATACTCTCCAAGGTGATCGAGCTAGAGTTCAGCGAGTACGGCGCCCTAGGCTAGCATGCAAACACCGGGTTGGAGGGAACAGCCATGGCTAGGTTAGAGCAGGTAAAAGGAGGCCTAGACGAGCTGAAGCGCCGGGCCCGAGAGCTGCTCGACAAGCTACCCTGGCAGCACATAGCAGACTCGCCTACTACCAAGTACTATACCGACTGGAAGCTGTTCGAGAAGCAGCTAGCAGAAGCCCGCCAGGACGAGGGCAGAGCGCCTGTACAGGAGCGCCAGCTAGAGGGCTACGATGCCACGATAGGCCCGTGCACCGGGGGCACGGTGGGTAATGGTCTCCAGGTGTATAGGCTGGAGGAGGCGCCCAGCGAGCTAGCCAAGATCTTCGCCTCGATGCTACAGGTGGACGAGACCCGGCTTACTGCTGCCCACTACGCGTTCCTAGAAGAGGCCTATGTGCTCGAGATACGGGAGCCCGGGGTCTACCGTGTAGCAGTCTGTAGGCCCCAGAGCGCCTGGGGTAGCAGCCACCTCGTAGTAGCAGTCGAGCCCGGTGTAGAGGCCGCGCTGCTGCTCGACGTGCTGCCGGCCGGAGGCGGCTCAACAGCGGTAGAGCTGGTCGTGGGCGAGAACTCGGGCCTAGAGTTGCTAACCGTGGCCAGGCCCCCGGAAGGCACGGCGCACGCACTTCTCGAGCGCCGCCTAGTCCTGGAGGGCGCCTGGCTCCGCTCGGCCACCATAGCCCTGGGCTCGGCCATGCACCGTGTCGAGGAGAAGACCCTACTAGCGAAGGGCGCTAGCCTAGTGCACCGTGGCGCCGGAGTAGCAGTTGGAAGCCAGAGGCTGGACTACATAGCGGACACGATACACCAGGGCACTCGGAGCAGGAGCAGC
Organism: Pyrodictium delaneyi; assembly: GCF_001412615.1. Lineage (NCBI taxonomy): Archaea > Thermoproteati > Thermoproteota > Thermoprotei > Desulfurococcales > Pyrodictiaceae > Pyrodictium > Pyrodictium delaneyi. The sequence continues at coordinate 1,841,533 of NZ_CP013011.1, forward strand.
GTGAGGGTATACGGGTTCGCGCTCGACGAGAGCATGGTCGCGGCACGGGGAGTGGCAAGCATCCGCGAGACGGCGCAGGGCAGTAGTGCTAGCTTCGACGTCGAGGTGCTGATACTAGGCCAGCGCGCCCGGGGCTACACAATGCCCCTCATGGAGATAGATACCGGGGACGTAGAGCACGCGAGCCATCATGCTGCCCAGTATCGGGTCTCCCGCGAGCAGCTCTTCTACATGCAGAGCCGCGGGCTAAGCGAGGCCGAGGCCCTGGAGCTGCTGCTCGCAGAGAGGCTCCGTACAACAGCCCAGCACCTCGAGAAGCTCGCCGAGAAATCTGAGAGAATTGTGGAGGAGATACTGGCCCGTCTATCCTAGCTCCTGCCATAGTTGGATAGACTCAGGTGTCAGGATCAGAGCTTTTTCAACGAGGATTTAGAGCTCCGGGGGACTATACATAAGCCCCGGGGTATGCTAGGGTAGAGACCCTCCTAGCGTGGATGTGGATGGCTGCAGCCACCTCTGATGGGCCGCTGAGCCCCCTTGGCGGGGCTGTGAGGTGGGCGAGGGACAGCCGAACCCTGAGCCACTCGCCGCAAAGAAGGCGAAACTCGGTTAGCCCTGTTCTATCACGGTGCCGTGGCCCTCTAGGCCTCTCTGCACGGGGTCGGGGTGGGCGGCGTTCGTTATCACGGCGTACTTAACACCCTGGTCTATTGCACGGATTATCTCGTGTATCTTCCTGTTCATCCCTGGGCCTATCTTGCCCTCCTCTAGCAGCTTTTCGGCCTCGCTAGTAGTGAGCTTCTTCACTACCTGGCCGTCCAGTATGAGGCCGTCCACGTCCGTGAGGACTATGAGGGCGTCCGCCGGGAGGGCCCCGGCTACGCGGGCTGCTGCCTGGTCGCCGTCCACGTTTAGGAGTACACCCTCCCCGGGGTCGTAGGCTATCGGTGCTAGTACTGGGGTGTAGCCGTCGCTTAGGAGCCTCCAGAGGAAGTCCTTGTCTACGCTGGTTATCCTGCCTGTGTAGCCGCCTGGTACTACGCGCTTCCTCCCAGTCTCGGGGTCGAGTATCACTATCCTCTTCTTCCTCTCTGCCTGTAGCACGAGCCCGTCTACACCTGTGAGCCCTATGGGCCTCGCGCCCAGCTTGGCTAGGCGGCTACAGATACGCTTGTTGAGGAGCCCGCCGAGAACCATCACGAATACCTCTAGCTCCTCCTCGGTGGTGTAGCGGCTTCGGATCCCCTGGGGGCTGACTACGAACCGGGGCTCTACTCCTAGTCGCTTCTCGTACTCTGTGACCAGGTCGCCGCCGCCGTGGACGAAGACCACCCGGTGGCCCTGCTGGGCGGCTGCTGCTACCGAGGAGACTATGTTCTCGAGGTTGTTCATCAGCGCGCGGCCGCCCGCCTTAACCACGACTGTTACCATGCCCCTAGCCACCTCTCGAAATCCTATGTTCTCTAGGCTGGCTTGAGCGGGAGGATGCGCAGCCCCGTATCCTCCGGGAGACCAGCAGCCAGGTTCCAGGCTTGCACCGCCTGGCCCGCTGCGCCCTTGACTAGATTGTCTATAGCCGCGAACCCTGTGACCCGGCCTAGCCTCTCCTCCACCGCGAAGCCCACGTCGGCATAGTTGCTGCCAGCCACGTACTTGGGGTCAGGATAGCCGGGCGGGGTGCCATAGACTATGCGTACGAAGGGGCTCTCCCTGTAGAAGCTGGCGTAGACACGGAGCAGCATCTTCTCGTCAGCCTCCCTAGTTAGCCAGGCGTGGCCACTGGCAAGCGCGCCTCTTATCGCGGAGACCGCGTGGGGGACTAGGGAGACCCTCACCGGGGCCCCGGCTAGCCGGGAGAGCTCCTGCTCCGCCTCAGCAGCGTGACGATGGCCGCGGGGCTCATAGGGCCTTATAGCGTTCTCTCTTTCGGGGTGGTGGCTGCCCCGAGTAGGCTTTGAGCCTCCCTCGCTGCTGCCGACCTTTACGTCTACGAGCACCCTGTTCGTGTCTATGAGTCCTTCCTTGACGAGCGGTGCTAGCGCTAGTATCGCCGCGGTGGCGTTGCAGCCGGGGGACGCTATGAGCTTGGCTCCTTTGAGTTCGTCTCTATGTAGCTCGGGGAGCCCGTAGACTGCCTTCTCTAGCAGGTCTGGGTAGGGGTGCTCGAACCCGTACCACCTCTTGTAGGCCTCTGGGTCTTTGAGACGGTAGTCCGCACTGAGGTCTACTACTGTTAGGCCTGACTCGTAGAAGGTCTTAGTGTACTCTAGCCCTACACCGTGAGGCAGCGCCGAGAACACTACGTCTACCTCCTTCTTGAGGATAGCGTCCACGCTGAAGGGCGAGAACCTTAGCCCCCGGTACCAGCCGCGGAGATTGAAGTGGACGAAGTGTATCGGCTTACCAGCATACTCCCTAGAAGTGGCCACCACTACCTCGGCCTCTGGGTGGAGAGCGAGTATCCTTAGCAGCTCGCCGCCCGTGTAACCTGAGGCGCCGAGGACCGCAACCCGGTAGGCCAACTCTCTCCCAGCACCCCGCGGTGCAGCCCAGAGAGGACTAGGGGGTTTTAGGGGTCTGGTACGCCCACCGCACCACTGCGAAGACAAGCCACAACCATAGTACCGGATAGTACATACTGCACCAAACGGGGCTCCTTGACGGGTTCCAACCACGCACCTGGTTTAGTCCAGCCCCACGAAGGCCCAGAGAGAGGAGCAACACACAATCACTCGGTGCGGATACCGAGACTCTGAATACATGAATCCGCACTGCACGAAAAGGGGCAGCATTATTAGGGCTAAGGCCCGCCCCGGCCCACCCGGGGTTGCCCGGGATGCCTACACTCAAGTGTCCCGTCTGCGGAGGCCCTGTAGAGGTACCAGACGACGCCATGCCAGGTGAACTCATAGACCACGACTGCGGCGTAACCCTAGAAGTAGTCAAGAAGGATGACGGGAGTTTCGAGCTAAAGCCCTTTGAGGGCGTCGGCGAGGACTGGGGCGAGTAAAGCCCGCCAGTAGAAAGCACTCGAAGGAGCGGGCACTACACCGTGTTTTTCTCGGGTATTGGCCCGGGTTCTCCGGGCACCACTTCACCATGACAGTGAGCGTGTATGACACAACGCTATCGGGGGTAGACACTGGCCTTGCCTAGAGTAGGAATGGCTTACATGGTGGCTCGCTGGGAGGAGAAGGCGATAGCCGCTGCAGCGCGGCGCCGCGGCGTAGAACTAGAGTTGTTGCATATGCCAAGCTTCTACGCGCTTATAGGCGACCGCCGCCTCGGAGCAAAGCTGCCTAGCGTGGTGCTCCAGAGGAGTATAAGTCACTACGTAGCTCTATCTTCGACGCTCCTCCTCGAGAGCATCGGGGTACGAGTCGTCAACCGGGGCCAGGCCACAGCGGCCGCCAACGATAAGGTGTGGAGTCTCTCGCTACTAGCAGCTGCCGGCATACCAACACCAGTTACGGGCGTAGCCTTCGGCTCCGAGGCAGCCAGCAAGCTAGCCGAAGAGATAGGCTACCCGGTGGTAGTCAAGCCGACAAACGGCAGCTGGGGCCGGATGCTCGCCCTGGCTGACGACTGGGAGGACCTTCGCGTGATACTAGAGCACCGCGAGTATATGCCGCAGCCCGAGATGAAGGTACACCTCATCCAGGAGTACGTCAAGAAGCCCGACCGCGATATACGCGTCACAGTTGTCGGCGGCAGGCCGGTGGCAGCCATATACCGCTACTCTAGCCACTGGATTACCAACACCGCGCGGGGTGGCAAGGCCGAGCCAGCTCCCACCGAGGGCGAGCTAGGCGAGCTAGCTGTACGTGCAGCTGAGGCCGTAGGACTAGAAGTCGCTGGGGTCGACGTCTTCGAGGACCCAGAACGCGGCTACATAGTGAACGAGGTTAACCCGGTACCAGAGTTCAAGAACACAGTAGCGGTGACCGGGGTAGACGTAGCGGCAGAGATACTGGACTATCTGGTCGAGCTAGCTCGCCGCTAGCCCGAGGGACACGATAAAGTCCCCACTGGTCCGCCTCCTTAGGTCTCACTCTGGAGCCTGGGTGGCGGTGCAGAGATGGCAGTTCATTATCTCCACTTCTACGCGCCCCGCGGCATACGCGTAGCTAGGGCCGAGGGCCAGTACGTCTGGGACACTGAGGGCCGTCGCTACCTCGACGCCCACACGGGGCACGGTGTCGCGTTTCTCGGCCACAGACATCCTCGGATCGTCGAGGCGATACGGGAGGCCCTCGACACGGTCATGGTGGCGCCGCCTGGCCTAGCAGGGCCCTGGCTAGAGGAGATGCTCGAAGCCCTAGAACCCGTACTCCCCAACGGCATGGAGTACGTGACACTGCTCAATAGTGGCGCCGAAGCAGTAGAGCTCGCGCTGAAGATAGCCCGGCGCGTGACGGGGCGCAGCGAGATAGTTTACTTCACCGGCAGCTTCCACGGCAGGACTATGGGCGCGCTATCGGTGACCTCTAGCAGCCCTCTCTACCGGCAGGGCTACGAGCCCCTCGTACCAGACACTAGGCGCGCACGTTTCAACAACGTGGAGGACGTGGAGAGGGTTGTGACCGAGCAGACTGCGGCCGTCATAGTCGAGCCCATACAGGGGGAGGGCGGCGTCAACCCCGCATCGCCAGAGTTCATGCAGGCACTGCGCCGCCGCTGCGACGAGGTCGGCTGTCTACTCGTCGTGGACGAGGTGCAGACGGGGTTCGGCCGCACCGGCTGCATCTGGGCCCACGAGCATTACGGGATCCGCGCAGACATAATCACGGCTGGCAAGGCTATCGGCGGCGGCTTCCCCGTCAGCATGGTGGCTGTGCCGGGCTGGATAGCTGAGAAGCTGCCCCCGGGCTTCCACGGCAGCACATACGGCGGCAACCCCATGGCCATGAAGGCCGTCGCGGCTGCTAGCCGCGTCCTCGTAGAGGAGAGAGTGCCCGACCAAGCGGCAGAGAAAGGCGCGCTGTTGAAGCAACTGCTAGAGGATATGCTCGACGGTGTCCGGGTAGTGCGCCGGGTCAAGGGCATGGGTCTCATGCTGGGCGTGGAACTCCGGCTCCGCCCCGACCCGGTTCTCCGCTGCCTCCAGGAGGAGAAGAGGATCCTAGCCCTCAAGGCGGGCTCTACTGTCGTCAGGCTCCTGCCGCCCTACCTGGTGACCCGCGAGGACATAGAGGCGATGGCTAGCGGGGTGCGGGACTGTGTACTACGGCTCCAGAGCAGCCAGGCTACTCAGAGAGCTGGTTAGCGTCTACAGCCCCACCTTCATGGAGGACGATGCCGCGAAGCTGCTCGTCGACGAGGCCTGGAGCCTGGGCTTCAGCGCCGCCTGGCGCGACGCGGTGGGGAACGCCCGGCTACTAGTGGAGCCCAGCGAGCCCGTTGAGGACCCGCCGCGCGTGGCCCTAGTCAGCCACATAGACACGGTCCCGGGCTGGGTCGAGCCCTCGTCTCCCCCCGGCGTGGTCCGTGGCCGGGGCGCGGTGGACGCTAAGGCACCGCTAGCAGCGATGGTGGTTGCCGCCTCTCTCTACCGGCCCCGGAGGATTCTCGTAGAAGTTGTAGCAGCTGTCGGCGAGGAGGGCCCGAGCCACGGCGCATGGTACCTCGTAGACTCGGGGTGGAAAGCAGACGTTGTCATCATAGGCGAGCCTACCAACACGACCAAGGTGGCTATAGGCTACCGTGGCGGCGCCCGGTTCCGGGTACGCTGCCAGGGCGAGCCGGGACATGCTAGCAGTAGCTGGCTGTACCGTAGCGCCTGCAGCCTAGCAGTAGAGGCCTACCAGGCCATAGAGGAGCTGAGCGAGCCCACGGCAAAGGGCTACACGTTCACAGTAACCTGGATGAGCTGCGGCAGCGGCGGCAACATAGTCGCAGACGAGGCCCAGCTAGAGGTTGATCTACGCATACCCCCAGGCGGCAGCCTGGAAGAGGCGCTCAAGAGGCTGGAAGCCCGGCTACCCGAGGGCTGCATCGCGGAGAGGCCCAGCAGCTGGCTCCCACCGGTCTCTGTGAAGCCCAGTAGCCCGGCTCCGCGCGCCCTGATACGCGCCCTGCTAGCTGAGGGCTACCGGGCCCAGCCCGTCGTGAAGGCTGGGACAAGCGACATGAACATACTCTACCAGGTAGCGGGCAGCATAGCAGCCTACGGCCCCGGGAGGAGTGAGCTAAGCCACACCCGCTACGAGGAGATAACCATCGCGGAGCTAGACCTAGCTGTACGCGTCTACATAAACGCGCTACGTGAGCTCGAGAAGACCCTGGCCAGGACACGGGCGCCAGCATAGCCCGGGAGACCGTCTCTTGAGCCTCGGCTGGAGGTTGTGTAAGCCGCAGCCAGAGAAGTCTGATGCTCCGGAGATGTATCTGCCTCTCGTGGCCCAGCTGCCGCCTTAAAGGTCTTCTCGGCTCTTTGTATGCATGAGCAGCCTCCCGGTGGCTAGACGGAGGGCCGGGTAGTTGCCAAAGCCCAGTCCCTGCCTATCCCTAGCTCAATGTCCGGCTCTAGAGCCTCACCGAGACTCGCTGCTCGCAACAGCCGGGTCACCAGATGATGTTCCTTGAGTATACTTGCCGCCTCGGGTCAGAGTCAAGGTCCTCGACTAGGCGTTTTAGCCTCTCCCTGCCGACCTTGTCCAGCAGTAGCCTTATCCCCTCCACAGCTAGTAAGCTGAGCCACGAGTTCGGCGTCCCTGAGACCCCCGGCAGCTCCGAGGCCCCGCACCACCACGCGGCAGCAGGACACCGCATAGGCGCTCTCATGAACCCTCCGGAACCAATGGTGTCGGGTATTGCCAGTGGATCTTAGAGAGGTCCTTGAGAGACTCCGGGAATATGGGCTCCGCTGTAGCGTCTCCCCCGAGGAGCTGCTAGCATACATCCAGGGCCCGAGCTACGAGGATGACAGGGTGACGCAGGAAGAGATACTGGGCGAGGAGCTTCTCCTGCTACACGAGGCCGCAGAGATATGCATTCTGAAGAACATGGGCTACCGGATAACCCGGGGCACCGTTGTGGAGGCGTACCCCGACACCTACCGAGCACACCTCATAGCCCTGGGTATAGAGCTCGCCGAAGCCGAGAGGCTAGGCAGGCTAGACTGGATCGCGAGGAGGTGTAGGGATCTAGCAAGCTACTTTGACGACCCCCACCTACCTTCCGGCATGGAAGACGCTGTGAGCCAGCTCATTAGCCGCTACTGCGGGGGTGTATTGACGTAGCACTTGTACTTCGTCCTAAGGCGCGTCTAGAAGGTATTCGCTAGGCGCGTTTCGGTAGCCCGGCGGCCTCTAGCGCGGCCTAGCCCTCTAGCCGCGGACGGTACTATGGCCGCGAATGTGGCTGCTGAGGCGAGTAGAAGGACTGGTAGGAGCTGAGGACTCCGGCTGTAATGGTTACCGCCGCGGCTAGTGTGCCCCACGATACCGTGGCCAGCGCTATTATCCTGGCTGTGGCGCTGCCAGAGAGCCTCTGTAGGAGCGTAGTCAAGGCTATGAAGAGGAGGCTATTGCTGAGCCTGTTGGCCAGCAGCGCGGCGAGCAGCATGACCCACGGTTCGCGTGTGTATATGCGCGAGCGCGGCTGCCAGCACAACGGGGTAAACCACCACGGCTATAGAGCCGAGCGTACGTGCCCGTAGGGCCTCTGGCCCGTAGCATGCCTCCCACCACTGCTATGCTTGCTGCTAGCCGACCCAAGACTACTGCCTATCCGTAGCAACCTAGTCCGTTGCACCATGTACTTGTTATTGCTAGCCCTCCTGCTCCTCATGCCAGCTACCGCGCTACTCCTGGGTGTAGATCTGGCTGCACCGAGTCCTCACCTGGCTCGTCACCTTAAGGTATAGCAGCACCCAAGGGCAGCACTCAAGGCGTACCAGGCAAGCACCACTAGCCTCCGGGCCCTAGTGCCGTCCCGCCGAGAGGGCCTACTGGTCTGCTGACATCCCAGGGAAGGCGTGTTTACCCCCGAGGGCCTACGTTCCCTTACCGGGATGTGTCAAAGTTGGCTGGTAGCGGTGTCCTGCTGGGCTATACGCTTCCCTGCCGAAGGAGGGCAGCGCTAGACCTCGTCAAGAGGCTGGAAAGGAGTCTCCGGGCAGAGCGGGCCAGCGCCGGGCTCTTCGCTGTACTGTTCATCGCTGTGCCTACACTACTGATGCCCTATGCCAGTCTGAGCCCGCTCGGCGCCCGGCTGCTCACACTGCTCTTCGTGCTCGGCGCCGCGGGCTCAAGCGCCGCTATCGTCTCGAAGACCCTGCTGCTCCGGAGGCTATGGAAGCTGCGCCAGCACCTAGAGGAGCTAGGCTCGGAGGAGCTTCCAGAAAGCCTCTGTAGCGTCGAACTCAGGGAGCTGCTTGGGCGGGGCTGGGTAGATAAGCCCCGGGAGGCCTAGGCAGATGTGTTAGGGGTTCCAGCTCTATGCCGCTTCTAGAGGTCGAAGACAATGCTGTAGAACTGATCCGGAATGTGCTGCTAGGGACTGCGCTGGGCGAAGCGCTCGGCCTACCAGTGGCAATGGCGGGAGGCAGCATAGGCTCCGAGGCTATACTCGTGAACGGGCTCTACGCCTACGGCAGCGTGACCGAGATGATGCTACTCCTAGCGGAGAACCTCGCAGAGAACTGCGGGTTCAACCCCAAGAGCTACGCAGAGGCTCTAGCCAAGAGGGCTGACTTGGAGAACCCTCTCCGCTTCTACCACCCCGCCACTGCGGCTGCGATAGCCGGTATACGCCGCGGTGAACCCTGGTGGAAGGCCCGCGAGCAGCCCTTCCAGAACGGTCCCCGGCTCGACGCAGCCGCCCGGGCTGCCCCGATAGCTCTGTTCTACCGTTCACAACGCGTAGCAGCCTCCATGGCCGAAGCCCAGGCACTCGTGACACACAATAGTAGCCACGACGTAGAGGCCGCGAGACTCTACGTGATAGCTCTACACCACACCCTCTACCGGCTGGATCCAGGCCAGCTCCCCTTAGTCCTCGAGGACGAGGCCCAGGACACGTTGCTCCGGGAGCTCATGGCCAGGCTGCCAGACCTGGCCGGGGAGCCCATAGACCGGGCTGCCAAGCTGCTAGCACCTCTGCCCGGCGGCGAGCCACACCCGCTTGCTGCTGCGCTATACGCCTACATGAGGAGCCCAGAAAACCCGCTAGAAGCCGCCCGGACGGCTGCAGGGATTGCAGTAGGTTCAGCGGATACAGCCGCGGCTATGGCCGCTGCTCTGGCCGCCGCCTACCAGGGGCTCCGACAGATAGACGACATACTCCTAGAGAGGCTCGAGGCCGCAGAGTGGGTCGAGATGGCCTCACACCAGCTCTACAACGCGAGCAGGATATGCCACGGCGAAGAGCCTTAGCCGGGGGATGCCCCCGGCGAGGTAATACTACTTTCTAGACGCGCTAGGAGCTAACAGTACATTCTAGCCTCAACACCTAGGAATATTGTGTAACCCTCTGGCCAGTACCCTGGTAGTACCCGGGAGTCTTGGCACCCAGGCCCCTTCATTGGTGTATCTGGCTTCTAGCCCTGCCTGCTATACTACTCAGTGTAGGGGAGGTTCTCCCCTCCTCTCGCCCTGCTGCCAAGGACTAGCATAGGTGCCGGCTGCTATGGGCTCCGCGGCGCCCGGCGTCCGGGAGAGGGTGCTAGAGTTCCTCGCCGAGTACGGGGAGAGGGGTTATGCTGTTCTACGCGCCGCGGTCGACGCCGCTACCTCTGCCCGGGGGCGCCGCGGGGTCCGCTTGGGGGACTTTAGCCACCGGGAGGTCGTGACGCGGCTAAAGGCTTGGGGTATAGACTACAACCCCTCGATGCTCCTCAGAGTCCTGGAGCGCGACTACGGGGTCATCGAGACTAGCTACCGGAGTAGCAACCAGCACTGGTGGCGCTTCCTCGACCTAGACGCCGTAGTGGAGGCCCTCGACGCCTACGACCAGGGCATAGACGCAACAGAGCCCCCGATTGAGGGCGACGAGGAGGAACTCCTAGACCCCGAGACCGAGCTGCTACGGGTCCAGATAGCGAGCCTAGACCCCGCGGGCATGCTTGAGGAGCTACGCCGCCTAGCAGCAAAGCCCCGGCTAGCCCGCACAGAGCTAGCGAGACTCCGCAGCCTGGCCTTCAACGAACTAGAGCTAGCAGCGAGGCTGCTACGCCGCGCAGAAGAGCTAGGCTACGACGGCCCCGAAGTCGAGATGCTACGCGAGGCGATAAAGCTGGCCGGCAGGCTCAGCCGCCGGCTACTCTCAGCCGCGAGGCTCACAGCCGAGAGCCGTCGCACAGTAATGGAGCTGGCAAGGACCGGTTCAGGGCTCCTAGAGCCCTAGACTCCCCTAGATACCATATGAGCAGAGACTAGGAGAGCTGCTAGGACTGCTTCTACCGTCTCGCCTGGCGACATCTGGCAGTCAGCGCAGATGTGGAGCCCTGCGTAGTAGTGTAGAGCTGCCGCTAGGGTCAGTAGTGGTGCGGCGAGAGCTGTTCCGCTTCGGCGGAGCAAGTGGAGCGCGGCCGTCTCTGCTGCGAGGGGTGCTGCGAAAACTGGGAGCAGCTTGTGGAGGGCTTCCTTTCCGTCGAGCTTCGCGCCGTCCCAATAGCCCTCGGGGTTTAGCAGCAGGAAGAAGACCGAGAGCGCGTCGAGGGCTACGAGGATCATGGTTATGGTTGTTGCAGCGTAGAGAAGTGCTGTCCTCCACACGGCTATGACACCACACAGCGCCGGAGAGTTCTGGGAGAGAGAAAAGAGCGAGAGAAGAGCCTGGCTGCGTGAAGGGCTATCCCTTCTGTTTTGCCTGGTTCTTGGCTGGTTCTTCTGCTAGCTCTTTGGGCGGCTTGAGTAATTCTTCTAGCTTTTCGGGGTTTTGGCGACGTAGCTGCTCTGCCTCCTCTTGTAGGCGTTTTACCTCGCTCATTAGGTCCTCGCTCTTGGGTAGTGGGCCTAGTAGCTGTTCTAGCCGCTGGAGTGCCTCCTGCAGGACCTCGACGTCTGCTCGGCCTGGCTGTGGCTTCTCGGCTGCACCGGCTAGGTGGCTGCTGAGCGTCTCTAGGAGCCTTGTGACCTCGTATGGTACGACTATCTTGGCGGCCTGCCCCCTGCCTAGCTCCTGGAGCGTCTCCATTGCGAGTATGCTGAGCGCTTGTGGGGTCATTGCGGCGGAGGCTGCTGCGAGTATCCTTAGTCTCTGGGCCTCGCCGAGAGCCCGTAGGATGAGGGCCATACGCTCGCCCTCGGCGCGTAGCACTCTGCTGGCTCTTTCGCCCTCCGCGCGCAGTATCATTGCCTGTTTCTCGCCCTCGGCTTGGAGTATTGCTGCTCTCCTCTCTCCGTCGGCGCGTAGTATCGCTGCGCGCCGCTCCCTCTCGGCGGCTGTCTGCTCCTCCATGGCCTTCTTGACGGTAGGGCTGGGCTCTACCTCTCGTATCTCGACGCTCTCTACGCGGACGCCCCACTTGTCTGTGGCCTCGTCTAGTATTCGACGAAGCCGGGCGTTTATCGCTGCGCGGTTGTAGAGTATCTCGTCGAGCTCCATGTCGCCTATGACGCTTCGGAGCGTCGTCTGGGCTAGCGCCACCACGGCCATACGGTAGTCCTCAACCTCGAAGAACGCCTTCTTGGGATCGACCACCCGGAAGTAGACGATAGCGTCGACGACTACCGGGGAGTTGTCCCGGGTTATAACCTCCTGCTTCGGGATGTCCACGACTTGTGTGCGCAGGTCTATCCGGTAGACGCTGCTGATGAAGGGCGGGACCCAGTGCAGCCCCGGCCGGAGAACACCCATGAACCTGCCGAGCCTGATGTAGATGCCTACCTCCCAGGGCCGTATGACACGGACTCCTGCCGCGACCAGCACTGAGAGGGCTGTGCCGAGGACTAGGGCTGCCAGGGCTAGCAGAGGCTGCGCCAGGGAGAATCCACCCCACGCTAGTACCGGGTAGAGGCTAGCTTGCTGCAGACCTTATTGCTTATCCTCCATGTCATGTAGCGGCTCCACTATGAGGTGCACACCCTCGACGCCGACGACTCTCACACGCGTGCCAGGCGGGATCTCCTCGCCCGACGCGCTTACTGCGGGCCACTCGTCGCCTGCGACACGCACCCGGCCCCGCGGCTCATCCCCCGTAACGGTCTCCACGACAACGCCAGTGAGCCCTACTAGGCCCTCATAGCTCGCTGTTACCGGCTTCTGGGGCGGCGAGAGCCGCTTATACACGGCAACCGTAGCAAGTGTCAGCGGTGCTGCGAGCCCTGCTAGCACCCAGGGGCCCCAGGGCTCCTCGACCACCCCGGGGAACACCGCGAGGAGCACACCGTAGATTATGGCGGCTGTGCCTGGGACTGCTAGGAAGAACCCGGGGATCAGTATCTCTGCGAGGTCTAGAGCCACGCCTACGAGTATGAGGATGACAGCTAGAGTGTACGCGTCCACTACCGGGCTGCACCCGTGTAGCCCTTCTAGCCTCACGCCAGGGTGCTATATCAGGGCGGGTCACTGGGGTCCCTGCTAGAGCCGACGTAGTACAGATATTACGGAACTGTACTACCACGTAGTGCTGGGGCGCCGCCTTGAGCGTAGTTGTCAGCTTCCGTATAGACAAGAAGCTCAAGGAGAAGATGGATAAGCTAAAGCACATCAACTGGAGCGAAGTAGTGCGTAGAGCTATTTACGAGACTATAGTGCGCGAGGAGGCTAGGCTCCGCAGAAGAGACCCGGAGAGGATACGGCGTGCCGCATTGAAGTCTGAGGAGCTTTCGCGCCGGGTAGAGGGGTGGAGCAGCGTAGAGGCGATCCGTAGATGGAGGGAGGCCAGGTAGTAGTAGACGCCTCCGTAGTCGTCAAGTGGTTCATTGTCGAGGAGTATAGCAGTGAGGCTAGGCTGCTACGAGACGCCTACGTAGAGGGGCTCATTGACCTTGCTGCCCCGGAGCTGCTTCCCTTTGAGGTTCTTAACGCGCTCCGATACTCGGGCGCCTTCGGTGAAGATGAGCTCAAAGAGGTTGCCAGGGTTCTGGACGACTTCCAGCTGGCACTATTTCGGCTAGAAGGCGAGCTAGCCCTTCGAGCTGTCGAGGTGGCTATGAGGAAAGGCGTCACCATATATGATGCCTCCTACGTAGCTCTCGCTGAGCTGCTCGGCGCCACCCTCTATACGGCTGACGAGAAGCTTATCCGGAAGACGAGGGATCTCGGGGTTGTAAAACACGTTTCAGAGTTCCAGGTCTAACGCAGAGGCAAGAGGGTGAGAAGGCCTAGAGGCTGCGTAGTAGTTCTATCACAGTGCGTACGCCCCAGCCAGTTGCACCGCTTGGGTAGTATGGCTTCCAGGGGCCCTTCTCCTGCACCCATGCCACGCCGGCTATGTCTAGGTGTGCCCAGGGCCGTCCGTCTACGAACTTCTCGAGGAACTTCGCGGCCGTGATAACGCCGGCCCAGCGGCCTCCCACGTTGTTGGTGTCCGCGGTCTTGCTCTCGAGTTGCTTCTCGTAGACAGGCCACGTGGGCAGCCTCCAGGCTGGTTCGCCGGCGCGCCACGCTGCCTTCTCGAGCTTGCTCGCCAGTTCCTCATTGTTTGACATGAGCGCGGCCGCGTGGTTGCCTAGGGCTACTACTGCTGCGCCAGTGAGGGTGGCGAGGTCTAGCATTATGTCTGGCTTGTAGCGCTCTGCGGCGTAGGCCAGGGCGTCGGCCATTATTAGCCTGCCCTCGGCGTCAGTGTTGCCTATCTCTACTGTGACGCCGTTGTACATCTTTATCACGTCTAGGGGCTTGTAGCTGCGGCCGCTTGGCATGTTCTCGACTGCCGGGATCAGCGCTACTAGGTCTACTGGGAGCCGGAGCCTAGCAGCAGCCGCTACTATGCCCAGGGCTGCTGCGCCGCCGCTCTTATCGTACTTCATCTCGAGCATCGCCTGCGGGGGCTTTAGGTCAAGGCCTCCCGCGTCAAAGGCAACTGCCTTGCCGACTACTGCCACCCTCTTGCCGCCACCATGGTACTCCAAGATTATGAGCCGGGGCTCCACGTCGCTGCCGCCGCCAACAGCTAGTATCCCACCCATGCCTAGGCTCTCTAGCTCCTCGCAGTGGAGAACCCTTATCCCGAGGCCGAGTCTAGAGGCTAGCTCCCTAGCTGCCTGCTCTAAGCCCTCAGGGTTCATGATGTTAGCCGGCGCGTTCGCCACATCCCTGGCCAGCCTTACGCCCTCCGCAACTGCCCTCGCTGCCTCTAATACTTCGTCGTCACCGGGCTCTAGCCGTACCTCAGCCAGGACGTGAGGCTTCTCGCCCCGACCATGGAGGCTGTAGGCATAGTTAGCCATGTCCGCCGCGACTAGGGCCTGCTCGATCGCCCAGGCCTTCCCAGCGCCCTCGCCCGCAGCTTTCTCCACAAGACTCTCCTCGACAACTATGCCCAGCCTCTTGACGCTCTTAAGGCGGCGTGCCCGCCGGACTGCCGCCGCTACCGCTACGCGAAGCCTCTCAACATGCCCAATCCACTCGTCCTCGCCGCCAGCTCCCGAGAGTATGACGCGGGGCACACCGTCTCTCCGGTAGAGGAGCACCGTCTCCTCGAGCTCGGCCCGGAAGTCGCCGAGCCCTACCACGTGATCCACAAGCGGGTCAATACTGCGGAGCCAGTCCAGCTTCTCGCGGCCAGCAATGTAGGCAACTGCATCCACGCTTTCCCGGGCATTACCCACAACTATAGAGCCGCGCATAACACGGAAGCCTCCGGAAGCCTCGGCCCTCGGGCTCCTGGGGATAATATTGGCGCGCCACCTCCTGCAGAGCCACTACAGCATAGTAGGGAGCCCAAAAACCACCACGACATAATTCCTCGATGTGCTGTGCAGGCTCCACAGGAAACGAGTACACAGTGCTACCCAGTCCAAGTCGGCACAGCATCCAAATTTCCGGGAGACGCATCTTCACAAGTATTTAGAAATCAACAAATGAAGGATAAGCCTTACAATACGTTACAGAGCCTGCAATACAGCCACCCGGCAGAGGCCTGGGCAACGCGCCAGCCTCCCGCCATCCCAATGGGGTGGCAGAGTGTCAATACCCCTCATATCCGGACTGCTTGCAGCCTTAGCCCTCGTGCTCTATGGTAGCTTGAAGCTCCTTAAGAGGTGCAGTAGGGAAGCTGATGACCTACTACGCGGTTTCGAGACGTTTGCTGGTGTTATCCTGCTACTGCTTAGCGTTATGCTTGTAGTCGCGTTACATGCGGCTGCAACTGCAAAGTAGGCTCCCCGCCGAGGCTCCAAAGAGCCGAAGGGAATAGGGTACGGCAAGCTAGAGAGTCTCTAAGTTTTGCATAGCTTATAGTAACTACTTGTTCGATGACGCTGGTCTACCCGACTATTTACATCTCTACCTGGTCTAAGAGATCCTCCAGTAGGGCTAGTTCGGGGAACTCAAGCACACCCAGCTCCTCTGCTAGTACGTAGGGCTTGATCTCGCCTAGGGGGATCTCTTCGCGTAGTATCGGGGAGAGGTAGGTATCGGGGCTCAGAGAGACCGTGGTCCCTGTCTGGTACTGGCCTACCGCCGGGAGCACCACGAGGCGAGCGTCTAGGACTGGATAGGGCGCGACTAGGAAGGCGGGGAGCTTGGCCACGTAGCCTAGCTTGTCTCGTAGCCTTAGACTTGGGTGCTCGTGGCCCATGACTACTACTTCCACCTTGCCGGGGTAGTCTCCTTGTGGCTTCTTGTGCCCATGTATCACGAGTATGCCCTCCGCGTAGAGCTCCTGGACTATCTCTACGCCGTAGTCCTTGGCTACTATTGGAAGGTAGTTGTCGTGATTCCCCCGTACTATGGTCACACGTACACCCTTCTCCTTTACGAGGTACTGGAAGACCCGAGAGAGTTCTTCGCGTTCACTCCGTAGGAGCCTAGAGAAGCTGTGCTTCACGTCACCGGCGAATATCACCCACTCAGCGCCGGTTAGCTCTAGGCCCTGGCGCAGCACCTCCAGGGTGCGTAGCAGCTGTATCCGGGGCACATAGTAGCCCTGCTGAGCCGCCTCCTCCTCGAAGCCTAGGTGCGTGTCGGCAAGCACTAGGGCGCGTAGCCTCCGGATGTAGACCGCTGGCAGATCTGCTACCGTCTCGATACCCGGCGCTAGCTCGATCAAGGCCCTGTTGAACCCGGGTTCAAGCAGAGGAGCGCCAGGGCCCTCTATAAGGCTGCGCAGTGGTGTGGGCCGCGGGGGAACCCGCCACTCATAGCCAGGGGCCTCTACGGCCCGCGTGGCTCCTCATGGCGGAGCGGGGGCGAGACCCGCGGCCCCGGTTAGTACATAACCGTGGATGGGGCCGGCCTTCTCACTAGCGGGCTTAGGTGCTATAACGTTCTTAAACCCAACCATATTGTGTCTGAGTCTGGGCACAGATGGCCTACAGGGCCAATATATCACTTCCGGCTCAGCCCCTATTCCCCCAGCTTTGAACTCTTATAGGAGGGTAGAGGCTGCTGTGATTATCCCCCCTAGCGGCGGCTCAGACGAGAAGTTCCTCCATCTGCTAGACAGAGTCGAGGATGAATCAACACGTATCGGATTGAAGCCAGTTATGAGGGAAGATGGGTCGGCTCTCTACGCGCTCAGTTACCTCTACACAGCACTGCATAGTAGCCGTGAACGGGAAATAGTAGCACTAGACCTGGGTGCTGGTATAGGCTACTCCACGCTTTGGATAGCCCGGGGCATAGAGGAGGCCTGCATTGGTCGTTGCCGGGTCGTTGCTGTAGAGCGGGAAGAGTCTAGATATCATCGGCTACGCATGGTACTAAGTGAGGCCGGGCTCCGCAGTATCGAGCTGGAAGCAGTGCACGCAGATGCATTGAAATACCTTATGGACTTGCCAGACGAAAGCATAGACATGGCCTTCGTCGATGTGGAGAAGGGGCTTTACCCTCTGGTGCTCCGCACACTCGAGGATAAGCTCCGCTACGGTGGAGTAGCTGTGTTCCACAATGCATTCTACCCAAAACCCTCCGAGATGTTCCTAAAGACGGCCCGACGCTGGCCATGGAAGACAACGATAGTACCTACACGGCTCGGGTTGTTAGTGGCAGTGAAGATGGGCGGTGGGGCTAGAGAGGCCGGGCTATGAATATCCCGTCTCGGTCACGGATGATACGAGCAAGCACGAGCTCGCCGGGCTTGAGGCCACGAGCCCCGACAAGCGTCACTAGGCGGCGCATATCCAGGGTGGCGGCCAGCAGTTCGCCACGGAGCCAGCCCGGGCCAACTACCTGGAGTTTAGCTACCTGGCCCCGGCGGAGCGGATGCCTGACGCGGGGCGCGTAGCGCATACCCCATTCCTCCATGCTCCAGGTGAGCCTCTTGCCAGTCCTCTTCTCTAGCTCGCGTATCCACTCCCAGTACTCGTCCCAGCTGGGCTCCCTCACGCCTGGCGGCCGGCGGCCGTGGCGGTGCGCTATGTACTTCTGTACAGTGACCGGGGGCCAACGCTTCCCCGCACCTATCCGGTAGGCCCACTCAATTATCTCCACGATGTCTTCATCGTTGACACCAGGGAGCCAGACCGGAGTGACATGAAGGTCTATGCTTGTCTCCCGAGCGATGTACTCTGCGAGCCTCCTTACCCGCTCCACGTCGTACCACAGTGTCCCGGCGAGCCGCCGTGCCTTCTCGGGGTTTAGGGTCTCTATGCTGAGGTTTACCCGGTCGAGCCCCGCCTCCTCCAGCCTGTCTACAAGTTCTCTAGTGAGGGTCTCGCCGTGAGTCTCAGCTGCAACACTTGCTACGACTCCAGTCTCCTTGAGGAGTCGGACTAGCGTGGGGAGCCACGGGTAAGCGAACGGATCTCCGACACCATCAATGAGGGCCTCTACAGCAACGCCCTTCTCTCGAGCAACTTCCTCGACCCACTCAGCAAGCCACCTAGGGTCAACAATGTACTCTGCTCGGCGGGCCCGACTTCCGGGCCCCGCGTCGACGCTGCAGAAGACGCAGCTCAGAGGACAGATAGTGGTGGGCCTCACCTGTAGTACGTTGGTTCCACGGTCGATGACGCCGAATTGTATAACCCCCATGAGCGGAAGCGGTTTCTCCACCATGTAGACTTGGCGGCTGCCCCACTCGGCTAGCCGGCGGAGCCCGAGCCTCTGTTCAAGCCTCAACCTTCTACACTCCCTCCGCGCCGGGGCCTACAGCCTGGTGGTGGCTCCCGGCTGCATCTAGCCAGCGCTTCTAGCAGGTGCCGGGCATCCCCGGGGAGCTTCTCGCCGCAACGTGTCCATCGCTGGTCGCTGACACCGATCACATAGACATGTACTGTGCGGAGTATATCGCTCTCGTCGCGGAGCCTCCGGGTGTAAAGCGGTGTCCAGCCCGGCACCGGGAAATCTATCGTGACCACGCGGGCACCTGGCTGCAACTCCTCCTCTAGCTTCGGCCGCAACGCTTCATTTATGCTCCTATAGAGATAGATGTAGACGAGCGTAGCATCGCGGAGACTAACCTTGAAGAAGTCACCCTCTATTATCTCGACCCGGTCAGCGACGCCATCCATCCGCGCCTTAGCCTTAGAAACCTCTACGAGTACGGGGTCAAGCTCAACGCCTATAGCTTTCTTTACGCAAAAATCCCTGGCAGCTATAACCACTGCTCTGCCGTCGCCAGAGCCTAAGTCGTAGACTGTGTCGCAAGGCCCGGCCCACGCTGCTTCAAGCGCTGTATACACTACGCTAATAGGAGTCGGTATCCATGGCGCAACCTTGCCCAAGATCCTTTCACACCAGGCTGCAAGGACCCTCAGCTAGCCCTATATACGCGAAGAGCGGGCTAGCCGTGTTCCCAAGTCTAGTCAGCTGGCGCTAGGTCTATTAGCTTGGGCGGCAGGTGTATGTAGACCTCGTCTCCTGGCTTGGGAAACGCTCCAAGCACTGCTATAAGGGGGCCTCTGGCTTGTTCTGCTAGGAGTCTTATGGTACCTATTTCTAGGTATAGTCGGACACCGTAGCGGGTAACTAGTACCTCATCTATCCGAGCAGGGTAAACGTTTATGCCTACCACGGGTTTCTTCAACACTACTATGTCGTCAGGCCTAATGGCTATTCGTACACGGGCTCCAGGCTTCAATCGCCTACCAGCAGTATCGATCCTGGCTTCTAGTCTGCCTAGACCCTCTGCCTCCAGGACTACCTGGCTGTTGTTGACGCTAAGTATTCTTGCTTCTAGGACTGTATAGCCTAGGAACTCTGCCGCACCATAGCGTAGAGGCTTACCTGCCAGCTCGTAGGGCGGTGCGTCCGCTACTAGTCGGCCATCCCTAAGTATTGTTATCCGGTCCCCGAGGCTCCAAGCGTCCGCGAAGCTGTGGGTCACCATCACTGTTGCGACGCGGAGCTGCCGGAGTATGCCTCGTAGCTCGCTGCGGAGCCGCTCCCGGCTAGGAGCATCCATGGCGCTGAACGGCTCGTCCATAAGGAGGAGCCTGGGCTCCACTACTAGGGCCCGGGCTAGGGCTACGCGCTGCCGCTGGCCGCCGCTGAGCTGGCCCGGCCTTCTATCCAGCAGCCCTGCGAGGCCGAGGAGCTCTGCTATCTCGCGGACGCGTGCCCTTATCTCCTCCTCGGGGAGCTTCCTGGCGCGGAGCCCGAAGGCTATGTTCTCGTAGACCGTCATGTGGGGGAAGAGCGCGTATTCTTGTGGCACAAGTGCTACGCCACGCCGCTCTGGCGGTACATTCACGCGTGGCGGGCCACTAGCGTAGACGGTCTCGCCCATGATCTCTATTAGGCCGCGGCGCGGCTCTACGAGGCCTGCTATTGTGTTTAGTAGTGTTGTCTTGCCCGCACCGTTCGGCCCTAGGACTACTAGGACTGAAGCCTTCTCGGCGCTCAAACTTATGCCCTGGAGCACCGTCCTACCGCCGCGCTCCACCCAGAGGTCTTCAACGCGGAGTGCTGACCCCAAGACGCGTGCCCCTCTTCCCTTGCTACTCCCTCTTCTCGAGTGCTAGTAGCGCGGCCACCGAGACCCCTGCAACCAGGATCGAGACAGTCATGAGCGCCACTGCTAGGTTTAGGTCGCCGCCGCTTATGGAGAGGTAGATTGCTATGGGCAGGGTCTCGGTCTTGAATCGGATGGCACCCGCCAGGGTTACCGAGGCGCCGAACTCTCCTAGCGCGCGTATGAAGGCGAGTAGGAAGGCCGAGAGTAGACCGCGACGCGCCATGGGCAGGGTTACGCGGAGCAGCGTCTGGAGCCTAGTGTAGCCGAGAGTCCTGGCCACTGCCTCGTACCGGGGGTCTACCGAGGCAAAGCTTGTCTTGAGGACACGCAGCGCCATAGGGTAAACTACGAAGAACTGTGCCACAACTAGGCCTCTAGGCGTGAAGACTACGCGTAGTAACTCGTCGAGGAGGCTGCCGGGCGGCGTGTTAGTGAAGAATATGAGAAGCGCAGCACCCACAGCCACAGGCGGCATTCCGAAGGGTATGAGGAGCAAAGTCTCTGCGGCCCGGCCGCCGGGGAGCAGGCCCCGGGCCATGGCGTAGGCGACTGGTATCCCTAGGGCTAAGGCAAGCCCTGCTGCTGCGAGAGCTGTGGCGAGGCTTAGGCCTATAGCGAAGAGCGTCTCATACGATGTTAGAGCGCGTGCAACGCCCTTAAGGCTGCTCCAGGCGAATATAGAGGCCAAGACTGCGGCAAACACTAGAATTAAGGCTACCGCGGGAATGTGTAGTACCAGGCCATCCTTGTCCATAACGCTTGTCCCCGGGCCGTCCATGTAAAGCTGGCATACTTACCAGTACTGCATGAGATTTAAAGTATGCGTAAACAAGAAGTACTTTACATGACCTGGGGGTTAGAGGCGTGGCTAGGCGCTTCGGGCTCCTAACAGACAAGCAGCTCACCGTAGTAGCGCTCCACGAGGGCCAGGGGCTCGGCTTCTCCGAGATCGCGCGGCGACTAGGTACTACCAGGCAGGACGCCGCCGCGACATACCGCCGCGCAGTAGCCAACGT
Source organism: Pyrodictium delaneyi (assembly GCF_001412615.1). Taxonomy (NCBI): domain Archaea; kingdom Thermoproteati; phylum Thermoproteota; class Thermoprotei; order Desulfurococcales; family Pyrodictiaceae; genus Pyrodictium; species Pyrodictium delaneyi. The sequence goes on from NZ_CP013011.1 coordinate 1,862,560, forward strand.
AGAAGCTGCATGGGAGACACTGGTAGCCTACACGCTAGCTACGGGCATGATACTTGAGGCGGGAGAGGGAACCAGCCTCGACGAGCTAATAGCCAGGGTTATAGAGAAGGCTGATACCCATGATGTGAGGCTGCGCTGGGGCCGGCCCGAGCTATATATACTCCTAAGAGGGTTGCTCCGAGACTGCATGAAGGACTCCAGGCTAGTAGAGCCAGTAGTCATAGTTCTCCGGCGGGATGGTAGCATCGAGGCATATCCACGGAAGAAAATAGAGCACGTTCTCGAGGCGCTAAGCAGCCTACAGCCTACCACGGATGACAGTAGGAGCTAACTCTTGGAGGTGCTAGCGGATTCCCCGGCTAGCCTCTCGGCTATCTCCTGGATGCTGGGTATCTTGGCGCCCGGCGCCTTTTCCTGTACCTCCTCCGGGCTCGTCAAGTAATGGTAGCGGCTCCACACTTGCCGGGCATACTCGGACTCCGTGACGAACTCTATGAACTTCTTCGCTGCCTCGGGGTTCTTGCTGGTCTTCAACACTGCTATCGGTATGTAGCTCGCCTCAGGGATCTGGCCAGGCTTGAGCCAGACTATCTCTGTGCGGTCAGGGTACCAGTAATAGGTGACATGCCAGCCTATAATAGCATCCACAGCTCCCGTAGCTACAAGGGTTGCAAGCTTGGCGAAATTCTCGGCGTAGGTCACAATGTTCTCTTGTACTTCGGGCCACATACCATTGTGCTTAAACAGCTCTACTGCGTACTGGCCTATGACTACGTGCTCGGGGTCGCCTATGGCTAGGCGTACACCCGGTTTTAGAAGGTCCTCTAGCTTCTCTATGCCCGCCGGGTTGCCCTTGGGGACTATTATCTCCGGTAGAAGGTAGGCCACCTGCCGCACAGTATCTGGGTAGACGAGACCCTCTACCAGCGCCTTAGCCATGTACTGCGGCGACGCCGGGGCAAACACGTCGCCGCGGTGCGTCATCTCTATCGTCGAGTAGAGCTTGCCAGAGGATCCATAGATTGCATTCACCTTTATCCCGGTCTCGCGCTCGAACTCCGTGACAAGCTCTTGCCAGGGCTTCTTCGCCGCAGCGCATAGGTAGACTGTCAGCTCTACGCTGCTTGTCTGAGCTTTGCTCGTCTTGTGGAGGTGTAGGACTGCGAGCCCGGCTAGAGCTGCGAGGATTACTAGGCCGGCAAGGAGAAACAACCGACTCACGTAAACTCCACCAGGTTGTCCCCCGCATGGAGTCTGTTAATAAGCGTTATTAGTTTATGTAAAAAGGCTCATGTTTACTTGACTGGTGGTTTGTAGCCCCGCTCCTTCATGCACTGGAGTAGGGCCTCGCCCACGCGTTCATAGTAGCCGCCGCGGGCTAGCACGTAGCTGTAGAGCTTGCCCGCTTTCTGTCCATAGACGCTCGCTACCTTCCCGGTGAGGCCCTCGGAGGACGGATACCTGTTCTCGGCCGCAAACACCTCCATGGGGTGCCGGGGCCGTGGCTCCGGAGTCTCCGCCGGCTTGCCGACGCATAGCCCGACTATCGGTAGTACGTGCCGGGGAAGCTCCAGGATGTCGGCGATGCGGCACGGGTTGGAGTAGAGCGCTATGAAGACTATTCCATAGCCTAGCTCCTCCGCAGCTAGGGCGGCCCAGCCAGAGGCTATCCCTGCATCGAGTGCGCCTATCACGAGATGGCCTAGCCCCGGCTCCGCTGGCTCCACGCCAGCAGCACGGGCTGCTTCTAGCACCTTGTGGTAGTCGATGCTGAACACGAGGAATACCGGTGCCTCGGCTACGTGCTTCTGCCCGCCGACAGCCTCCGCGAGCCGTTCACGGAGCATGGGATCAGTGACAACAGTCACAGTTAGCGGCTGGAGGTTCCACGAGGTTGGTGCACGGCGCGCAGCCTCCAGTATCTTCTCCAGGTCCTTGGGGTCTACAGGGTCGGGGCGGAAGCTGCGGACACTAGCATGCCTCTCAACTATATCTAGACACGACTTGCACGTCATGGCTCTCAGCTCTCCAATCCTTTGCTAGGTATGGTAGATGGGCTAGCTTATGAAGAGCACGGGCCGCTAGTATAGCAAGCTACGTCAACACGGCATCATGGCCCCGGATGGTTTCTAGCCAGACAACAATCTAGCAAATCTAGCAGAGGACATAGAATAACTAACACAGATCCAGTATTCCGTCGTTTACATAATAAAGCAAGGAGCCTCCGGGCCCTAATTTGATGGATGTTACAGTCCGAAGCCTTGAAGACGCGGTTTTTACTCATTTTACGGCTATGATATCATACCCGGGAACTACCGAGAACAATGGTACGGGGTAACATAGGTGCCGAGATACACCAAGCCGGGAACAGAGAACCTCGAGGTTATGCATAACCGTGTTAGTGGTACTGGATCTGTTATACCTCACTGTGTAGCGGGAATAGATGATGGATATTTTGAGAGAGACTGGAGTCGTACACTGATGGCTCTTGCGATACATTGTTGGCACGGAGGCAGGTTATGCCCTTGCAGGCTGTTACTCGACACTGTGACTGTGGATGGGCTTGATGCTACTGATGTAGCTGAAAGGCTTGTCCGCCGGGCCTTATCCGAGAAGCTTGAAATTGAGGCTCTACTAACCGATACGGTTGTATTTGCAGGATTTAACATCCTAGACCCGATTGAGCTACATCGTCGTCTAGGGCTGCCGGTTATCGTTGTCTACTGGTATCCGCCACGCCGCAAAGCCGTGGAGAAGGCATTGCAACTACATTTTTCTGACTGGAAGAAGAGGCTGGGTGTAATCGAAGAGGTATGGAATAGGCTTAAACATGTTAGGTGTCGGCGGGGAAGCTTACTCGTAGCAGTCTATGGTGCTGATTACGCTTACGCATGGAGTCTTGTATGTAGTCTCCAGCTTTTTACAAGGCATCCAGAGCCTCTGTTTACAGCTCACCGTACAGCTTCTATGTTGTCACGCGTTCTCGGCCCTTTTAAGGATAATTAGTGTACCGTAAATTTTCCCCTAGCACTTCATACATTGCTATGTTGTAGACGCAATAAGTAATATTATCAAAACTCTGTATCTTCTATAGTTATGAAAGCTAGATCAATCTGAATAGCGTGTGTTTTGTGGTGAATATTTTGACTAAAAAGATACTTGTGCTTGGTGGTGGAACAGGCGGCTATATGGCCGCCCGTAAGCTCGCCGAGACTGCGAGGAAGCAAAAACTAGACATAGAAGTTACAATGCTCACTGATAGCCCATGGCATGAGTTTCAACCACTCTTTGCCGATGTAGCTTTCAACACAGCTACTCCTGAAGAGACACGCGCCCCCGTAGAGAACATAGGCCGAAAGTTCGGCCCCCGCGTCGTAGTAGAGAAGGCCGTGAGGATAGATGCCGCAAACCGTGTAGTCGAAACAGAGAAAGGCAACAAGTATAGCTATGACTACCTTGTCGTAAGCCTTGGAGTAAAATACGGGTGGAAAGCTTATCCTGGTCTAGCAGAGAATGGCGTACATAACTATACGCTAGAAGGCGCAGTAGAGATGGCAAAGGAGCTAGCCCGTTTCCGTGGTGGACGTATAGTGATACTAGTTCCGGAGACTCCCCACCGTTGCGGTATGTATCCCTATGAGGCTGCTACACAGCTCGCCGAGACAATGAAGAACCGTGGAATAAATGCCGAGATAGTACTTATGACTAAGGATGCAAAACCCCTAGCCCCTCTAGGTCCCGATATCTCGAGGGTCTGGAAGGAGAAAATGGACGAACTCGGCATAGAGATGATACAGCATAATGGTTTGCAGGAGGTAGATGGACAGAGGCAGCTAGTGAGAGCTGGCAATGTTGAAGAGAAGTACGACCTGTTGATTAAGATACCGCCTAGCCGGCTCCCAGATGTGCTTGCAGACAGCGAAGGCTTCCAGCTCAAGGGTGACCCGCGCTGGGCTCCTGCCCGGGGTAAAGACTTCCGACATCCGAGTTATGACGATGTGTTCATGGTTGGTGAACATTCAATGCCAGCAGTGGGTCTACCGACAGCAGGTATACCGGTACACTTTGCTGCAGAGTACGCTGCAGAGCAGATAATCAGCGAGGTTACTGGCGGCTACCCGGTAGCAGGCTACGTGAAGACCATGACGTGTGTAGGGTACTTTGGAACTTCAGGGTTCGCCGGCACTTGCGAAATAGGCTACGATGAGTCTACTGGCCGCAGAAAGTTTGTCTGCTACACAGTATCGACATCGCCTATCATAAGGCTTATGAAAGAAGCATTCTACAAATCCTGGATAGCCGCACTCAAGTAGGTTTAAGACACAACGCAGGCACATATGGGGTGAAGTCCGTGTCCCAGGCAGAAACACGTGAAGAAACTATACAGTTCGATGAAGAGGGCATGAAGGCTCTTGAAACACTAGTAGAAGTCGCGGTATACCTCAAAGAAAGCGGCATACTCGATTTGCTAAGAGTAGTAGCTGAGCGTAGCGGCGAACTACTAACAATAATAGCTAATGACCCCGCTTTACACCGTGTCAGCGCGCTAGCCGACGGTGCTACTCGTGGAATAACCAGACTCAAGCCGGAGGAGGTAATCTCCGTCAAGCAGAATATCGAAAAGCTAACTGAATGTACACTAAGATCTATGGCAGCAGTTAACCCTGCGGACGTTAAGCCTGTGGGCCTCTTCGGCATGCTGGGGGCACTGCGTGACCGTGATGTACAACGCGGTCTTGGCCTACTACTAGCCATAGCTAAGAATCTTGGCGCCTGTACGGCTAGGACGAAGTAGTCTAACGGGCCTAACCCGTATTTTATAATCCCCGGTAGCCCGAGCTTCTCTTCATCCACACTTGGTGTAGCCTCCGAAATGCACGTCCTCCGTAGAGTATCCGGGCGAGTTTACATCCTCCAGGGAAGCCCCAATACACTTATAGTAGCTGATGACGGTCAAGCCGTCGTAGTGGACCCCGGTACCGGAGAGAACCGTGGTACCCAGGTCCTCGAGGCTCTAAGGGAGTTAGACCTCAGGCTAGAAGCCGTGGTGCTCACCCATGGCCACAGTGACCACGTAGCAGCCGCAGCCGGGCTAGACGCCCCGGTCTACGCTTCACGGCTCTGCAGCGGCCTAGTAGAGTCCAGCGTACTCCGCCGCCTAGCCGTGTACGGTGGCCTAGTCTCCGAGGAGCTGGCAGCAATGCCGCTAGCCGAGGTGAGAGTGGACAAGCAGGTTGAGCTGGGCAGCAAGCTGCCCGGAGGCCTCGTAAGCATATCTCTACCCGGCCATACGCCCGGCCACATGGGCGTGGTCGACGAGGAGTCACGGGTAGTTGCGGCCGGCGATGCAGTGCTCGGGGAGCGCGTACTAGCCAGGTTCGGTGTACCCTTCGCCGCCGACCTTGAGGGGTGGACGAGGAGCCTTGAGAAGTTAAGGGAGCTAGCCGAGGAGGGCTACACCATAGTCCCGGGCCACGGGCCGGTAGCGCGTGGACGCCGCGCAGTCGCCATAGTGGATGCTAACATCGCCACAGTTGAGCGTGTCCGGAGCTTTGTGCTCAAGAAGCTACGCGAGAAACCCATGACACTGGACAGGCTAGCATACCTGGCTACCGTCTCGCTAGGCTCTGCCGAGCCCACGCCGAGGCAGCTCCTCCTAAACCGGACTGCACTGGCCTCGGTACTTGCATGGCTGGAGCGTGAAGGCCTCGTAGAGCCGGTGGTCGGCGAGGAGGGTGTGGTCTGGCGGGCGAGGACGAACGCGTAGAGGAGGAGAGTGGAGGGCCGGCCGGGGCCCGATAGTGGACACCTGCGCCGGCCAGGCATGTAGCGGGCCGGCCGGGATTCGAACCCGGGACCAACGGGTTAAAAGCCCGCCGCTCTGCCCGGCTGAGCTACCGGCCCTCCATGATGACTCTAGCTAGAGCAACTGCCGGGGCTTTATTAGGATTAAGGGGGCTAGGCCCCCGCTGAGCCTATGAGTTGCTCCCTTTTCGGCGGTAATGGAGCGTCCTCTAGCAGCTGGCGGAGCCTCGTATCCCGTGCCAGGGCCTCTATTATCGTCCCGGGGTCTGCTGCGAGACTTATCATCCTCGTCTTCCCGTAGCGGCCACGGCTCACGACTCGTGCTGAGAGTATGCCAAGCATGTCTAGCTCGTTTATGATATCGCTTATCCTGCGCTGGGTTACGCTTTCCACGCCTATCCTCGAGGCGAGCTCCCGGTAGACAGTGTAGAGTTCGCCTGTCGTCGTATACCCCGTGCCGGCCGCCTTTATCACAGCCAGCAACACTAGCCGGGCGTGAAGCGGCAGTGTGGAGACTACCTCGTAGACGCGGTCCCTCTCTAGCTGCATCCAGGCCTTCTTGACGTGCTCGACTGTGACGCGGGGCGCGTTCTCGCGCTCAGCCATCTCCCCGGCCACACGGAGCAGGTCCAGCGCGCGGCGGGCATCGCCGTGCTCGCGGGCAGCGAGGGCTGCGCAGTACGATATCACGGCCTCGTCTACTGCACCGGGCTGGAAGGCCTCCCGTGCTCTCTCCCAGAGTATGTCGCGGAGCTGCTCAGCGTTGTAGGGCGGGAACACAACCTCTTCCTCGCCTAGACTGCTCCGAACCCGTGCATCAAGCATCTCAACGAACTTCACGTCGTTCGTTATCCCGACTATAGACACCTTTGTCGAGCCCGCCGGCAGCTCGTAGCCTATACGGGTCAGCTTGTACAGGATATCGTCTCCCTTTCTCCGGACGAGCCAGTCCACCTCGTCTAGTACTACTATGAGCACGCCGCTACGCCGGGATAGAGCACGGACTAGCCGCGTGTAGACCTCGGCCGTCGAGAGCCCCGTGAAGGGCACCCTGAGCCCAATGCTAGAAGCTATGTCGGCAAGCACCTTGTAGGGCGTATCCCTCTGACGCGTATTGACGTAGGCGTAGCGCACGTCTACGCCAAGCTGCCGAGCCTTCGCCTCTAGCCTGCGGAGCACGTAGAGGGTGACAGCAGTCTTACCGGTCCCAGTCAGCCCGTAGATGAACAAGTTATTGGGCCTACTATTCTTCAGCGCTTGCGCTAGGACACTGCCGACCTTCCTTATCTCGTTCTCCCTGTGCGGCAACTTCTCCGGGATATAGTCCGGGCTCAATATGTCACGATTACGGAATATCCGGGACTCCACGACCCGCTCAAATATCTCGTCTAGGATATCCTCCACCATGACCCCCATAACTTATGCTTCAACTGGAGCCACGACCCCCGGATTAAAGCCCCGAGGGACAAGAGCCGCAGACACCTAGCAAGATAATCAACTCATACTGCACACTCTCCTTCACTAAAGGGACTTTATGGCACCAAGCCCTAGCGCCCGGAGGCTGTAACTAAGGATCTCCAAGAAACACCCGTAGAACCTGGAGAGTACGAGTAAGATAGGTATGGTTCATTGATCTATTCATTGATCTCTTCGGATAGCAGGGATTGACGTATAGGTGGCTTCGGGGAAGGATGTGGGGGTGGTGGACCGGCCGGGATTTGAACCCGGGACCTCTCGGATGCCAACCGAGCGCTCTTCCAGGCTGAGCTACCGGCCCATCCTCCGAGGCTGGAGGGTCTCAGCCATGCGGTTGAGCTGTTGCCTGGTTGTTTTATAAGGTTTACGGACGGGGCTGGAGAAGCGCCTCCTGGATAGGATTATATAGGGAGAGGTGTACCCTGGGTGCCATAGGCTATTGGGACGTGGCTCTGGGCCCGGGAGCCTTCTTCGCCCCGGGCTAGGTCTCGCCTAGCGTGCTCGCTATAGCCGTGAAGGCGTGGAGTGCGCTGACCGGCAGTGGGATGGTTAAGGAGGAATCTCTCGAGGAGGTGATGGGTCTCGGTACAGATACCGCTCGACTATGTCTGCGTTAAAAGCGGTGTTCTCTGCCCTCGTTGTGAGGGACTAATTGAGAGTGGATCGGTTGACGAGCGCGAAGTAGAGGTAATGAAGGCGCTGATAGAGCTCGAGGAGGGTGAGGGACTACAGGCACTGAAGAAGGCTACGTACTACAAGGCCTACTTTATCGACGACGAGATGGTAATAGTGGTTATGGACCTGGGTGTTGGCGCTAGTGTTCCTGTGTTCACAAGGTATGCAAGGGATATCGAGCAGAAGCTACGCGATAAGCTTGGTAAGCGTGTCAAGATCATACCTAGGGCCAACGATGTTCGCGGCCTAGCAACTCATCTGCTCTATCCGATCCGCATTCTCGGCGTGAACACTCTATGGCTTCCAGACGGGAGCATAGAGTATGTTGTACGTATACCGCGGCGTGACGAGCGCCGGCTCGGAAAGTCCAAGGAGGTATATGAGCGTATTCTCAGCGAGCTGCTGGGCAAGAGGACCCGCATAAAGTCCGGCTACTAGCCCGCTGACTGTTATTTAGACGCATTCCGGCGGCTCAGCGAGCTCCCGAAGGACTAGAGTTGCGTACATCCCCTTTTCCAGTGTAAAGGACAGAGCCACCCGGCCGTCAGGGAGTATCCTCGCCCTAAGGCCCTCGGGGACCGTGTAGACTGGGCGCCAGTAGGGCCTTAGCCGGGGCAGGCCTGGAGGCGGCTCAGCTAGGGTCTCTAGGCTTATACCCAGCGGCTCTAGAGCCTCTTCTAGCAGCTCTGCCGCCTTGCCCCCGGTGCCTAGCCGGTACCCTATCCCCGGGACTGGAGCGTATGGGCGGCCCTCTACCTGCCTCTCGCCGGGGAGGCGCTCCTCGAGGCTGTAACCGTGAGCTATGCGTAGACTTAGGTACCTGTTGAAGACATAAGCCTGTAGCGCTGCGAGCTGCAACTCTAGCACGCCGCGGGGCAGTAGTCTGGCAAGGTCCCCTGGGCTGGCTGCATCCCGGGCTACTCTGGCCTCGTAGAGCCTCGACTCGCTACAACCCCTACCACGCCATAGCGTTGCTCTACACCTTGCCGTTTCGGGACCCTCATCGGGGTATGGGTTGCCCAAGAGCTCCCGAGCATAAAGCGCTAGGTCGCCCCGGAGCAGAGCGAGGCCTTGGAGGTGGGTGTTGGGTCTCCGGGTGCCGAAGCGCTGATAGCCATAGTAGGCTGGCAACTTCGCCCTCGCGAGCCCCCGGGCCGCCTCCATCACCTCCTGTGGCGTAGCGGAAACTGGCTCGAGGACTATGGTGAACTGGTTCCCCTTTAGGACTCCGCGGCGGGGGCAACGGTTGGTTCTGCCTACTAGACGAGCCCATAGCCTGCCGGGCACCGTGACTAGCTCTCTCGGCTCCCTAGGGCAGGGGAGGCACGCATACTGTACCGTGGTAGCCCCGGTGTCCTTGAGCCCCGCTATGTTCACACTACGAGGATTGGCCCCGAGCATGCGGGCTAGTAGCCGGGCTGCGTCGAGGCTTGGGAGTCCCCGCTTAGCAAGCACGTAGACGCAGTATCGACCATCTTCTTCTATGGTTAGCTCGGGTAGCTCGGCTACTACGAAACTTCTCTCACGGGGCCTCGCAATGCATGCTACCGGGCCGGTGCAGAGCAGCCGGTACACCATGGCGATGAGGAGGTCTAGGAGATTATTGCTCCTGCATAGACTCATTGACTGCGGGCCCCGCAGATATCGCTACCCCGGAGAGGGATACAGCGAGCGTTGCCCTAGAGCAGCTTCAGCCTGCCCGTGACGCGGTCTACTAGCTGGCTCGGCGCCGGGCCTACGCCGACAGTGGTGCGCGTGCCCGGCGGTAGCTCGGTATGACCAGCATCGGCTATCAGTGAGGCTGGTAGGCCTAGGCGGCGGGCCTCCTGGTAGACTTGGAGGAGTTCTTGCTCGTTCTGGACCTTCACTACTATCTTCTTCTGGCCCTGGCTCCTCCACTCGCGGAGCCAGTGTTTCCACTCAGGGTGTCCAGAGTCTAGTATGATGAACACAGCCTCTACCGCGGCATGGGCTACCTGAGCTGCGAGCTTGCCCTTGCTCATCTTTATGTCAGTGCGTACTGCTATAACTTGCTTATACTCCTGCATGGCCCTGGTCATACCCTCCCAGGTATACCCAGGGCACTCTACCGGGCCGCAAGATAATAATTAGCTGGCCTAGCTGCCGGGGCTTCCCGGGGTGCCGGTAGCCGTGGCGCTAAGCCTTGAGGTCTCGCGGAAGCCCAGCATAGTAGAGGCCACTAAGGTCCCTATGTGTACGAGCTGCAACAGGCCGATAACGCCCTGGGAGAAAGGTGTAGCGTTCCTCTGCCCGAACTGTGGCGAGGTAGTGATTTGGCGGTGCTCTAGCTGCCGTAAGATGGGCGTGCAGTATCGCTGCCCTAAGTGCGGCTTCGAGGGCCCCTAAAACAATCTAGCAGAGTTTTTACACTCGCCCTCCAGGGCGCTAGTGTATAGTCCCTGCCATAACCCTTGGCGAGGTGTAACCCCGTGGCGAAGGTACTCGTAGTAGCCTCCGTATATCCCTCTAGCACCGACATCAACCTAGACGAGCTAGTAGAGAAGATAAAGGAGAAGCTCCCCGAGAACTACGAGATAACACGGTACGACAAGGTGCCGATAGCCTTCGGCCTCAACGCGCTAAAGCTCTATATACTGATACCCGAGGAGAGCGAGGGAGGTACCTCGAAGCTAGAGGAGCTGCTACAGGGTGTCGAGGGCGTCGAGGAGATAGAGATAGAGGCCGTCCACAGAGTGTCCAGCTACTAGCCGTCTAGCACGTTCATGCGTTCTTCGGCTCTACCGCCTTTGTTTCCACCACCCCACGCCCCGGAGGCTCTGTGAATACTTAATACTATGGAGGCTCAGCTCCTTCTGCCAGGCTTATACAGCTAGCCAAATAAACGGGTACTTGGCTTCTCTCCCACATTCCTGGAGCCCCCGGGAGGTTTCCTGGGGAGCAACTCGATATAGGGTCCCGGACATTGTACCCTCTACGCTGATGGAGATTTCGTATATGGAAGGTGCGTAGCAGAGGAGCTCTTGACTGAGGAGTAGGTGTAAAGGAGTATGGTGGTGACTAGTTCTCGGCGAAGAAAGGAGGTAGTCCTGAGGGTCGTAGAGGCTAAACAGCGCGACGTCGGTAAGGGCAAGGTAAGGATAGACGTAGACATATTGAAGATGATAGGTGCAGAACCCGGCGACGTAGTAGAGATTGAAGGGCGCAAGAAGACGGCAGCAGTCGCATGGCCTAGTTACCCGGAGGACAGAGGCCAGGATATTATACGGATGGATGGTCTGCTCCGTAAGAATGCAGGCGTGAGTATCGGTGATAAGGTTATTGTGCGTAAGGCTGATGTGCAGCCGGCTTCCGTAGTCAAGCTTGCACCAGCTAACTTCTCTATAACCATTGATAGTGGTTTCGTGAACTATGTGAAGAAGAAGCTTATAGAGTACCCTGTGGTTGAGGGAGATACTGTCCTCATACCCGTGCTTAACCAGTCTATACCCTTCGTAGTTGTTCAGACCAAGCCACAAGGAGTAGTTGTAATTAGCCATGATACCAACATCATACTGTTAGAGAAGCCCGTAGAGCAGGGCAAGATACCGAGGGTAACATACGAAGACATAGGCGGGATGAAGGATATTATACAAAAGGTCCGCGAGCTCATAGAGCTACCCCTCAAACACCCAGAGATATTCAAGAGGCTGGGCATCGAGCCGCCGAAGGGTGTGCTCCTCTACGGCCCGCCCGGCGTAGGTAAGACTCTCCTCGCAAAGGCTATTGCTAACGAGACAAACGCCTACTTCATAGCTATTAATGGCCCGGAGATTATGAGCAAGTATTATGGCGAGAGCGAGCAGAGGCTAAGAGAGATATTCGAGGAGGCCAAGAAGCACGCGCCAAGCATCATATTCATAGACGAGATAGACGCGATAGCGCCCAAGCGCGACGAGGTAGTAGGTGAGGTCGAGCGCCGTGTAGTAGCACAGCTCCTAGCCCTTATGGACGGTCTTGAGAGCCGTGGAGACGTCATAGTGATAGCTGCTACGAACAGGCCTAATGCTATCGACCCTGCCCTGCGCCGCCCAGGCCGCTTCGACCGCGAGATAGAGATACCACTACCCGACAAGCAGGGCAGGCTCGAGATACTACAGATACATACCAGGAACATGCCACTAGCCGAGGACGTTGACCTCGAAAGGCTGGCTGAGTTAACCCGTGGTTACACTGGTGCAGACCTAGCAGCACTAGTACGCGAAGCAGCTATGCACGCGCTGCGCCGCTACCTGCCGCGGATAGACCTTAGCCAGGACCGGATACCCCCAGAGATCCTCGAGGAAATGGAGATACGGATGGAGGACTTCATGGCGGCGCTACGCGAGATAGTGCCAAGCGGCCTACGAGAGATCTACATCGAGGTCCCGGAGGTCCACTGGGACGACATAGGCGGTCTTGAGGAGGCTAAGCAGCAGCTCCGCGAGGCCGTCGAGTGGCCACTAAAGAACCCCGACGTGTTCCGCCGCATGGGAATAACACCGCCTAAGGGTATCCTGCTCTTTGGCCCGCCTGGCACCGGTAAGACGCTGCTAGCCAAGGCTGCTGCCACGGAGAGCGGAGCCAACTTCATCGCGGTACGCGGCCCCGAGGTGCTAAGCAAATGGGTAGGCGAAAGCGAGAAAATGATACGCGAGATATTCAGGAAAGCAAGGCAGCACAGTCCAGCAATAATATTCTTCGACGAGATAGACGCAATAGCGCAGACGAGGGGCTTCTACGATACTAGTGGTGTGACGTACCGTATAGTCAACCAGCTTCTAGCAGAACTAGACGGCATAGTACCGTTGAGCAATGTGGTCGTGATAGCTGCTACGAATAGGCCAGACATACTCGACCCAGCGCTACTCCGGCCGGGCCGCTTTGACAAAATAATCTACGTGCCACCGCCCGATACTCGTGCAAGGCTAGAGATACTCCGAATACACACTCGTAAAATGCCTCTAGCAGAGGATGTAGACCTTGAACTGCTTGCTATGCGCACTGAAGGCTACAGTGGTGCTGATCTAGCAGCATTGGTGCGTGAAGCCGCGCTGCTAGCACTACGCGAGGACATAAACGCCACAAAAGTGCATATGAGACACTTCATGAAGGCACTAGAAGTAATAAGACCATCGATAACACAAGATATGGTAAAGTTCTATGAGGAATGGTATCAGCAAGCACGTCAACAATTGCCGGGCAGTAAGCTGCTCCAAGCAAAACCAACTATGTTCACATAACTATCTACTCCTATCCAGCCCCTTACCTGGTACAACTTGGGCGTACTTCCCAAGTATTTTCAAAAATCTCCATCATGTTATCCATTGTCTATAGCAATAGCCCTATGGAGGTGTTAACATATGGCTGGTCAAGATACCTGGAGAAGTATACCCCTACATTACGCGATAATAGAGGAACTTGAGAGAAGAGGTGGTAGTGCCAAAGATATCGAACTCTACCGGGCCCTAAGAAGCCGTGTAGATGTAACTTTCTCAGAGTTCCTCCATGCCCTCATGAAGCTGGAAATGCAGGGCCTAGTATACGTCTCAGTTCTCCGCGAGAACCTCCGGAACGTCGAACTGCTTAGGAAACCTTAACGCTGGCTCCTTATGGTTTTCCTAGCTTCTGGGGCAGGAGAGCTGTGGGTGTTAACCTCCGCGAGATTATACCCCCCGAGGCAGTAACGGAGATAGAGCTCGCCGCACTACGCTACAAGGTAGTCGCAATAGACGCTTATAACGCACTTTACCAGTTCCTGACTGCCATCCGGCAGCCCGACGGCACCCCGCTGATGGACTCGCGTGGCCGAGTTACTAGCCATCTTAGCGGACTCTTCTACCGCACCATAAACCTCGCTGAGCAAGGGATAAAGGTAGTATACGTCTTTGACGGAAAGCCTCCAGAGATGAAGTATCTCGAGATAGAGCGGAGGAAGCGGGTCAAAGCGGAGGCTGTCCGGAAGTACGAGGAGGCAGTCAAGAAGGGCGACCGGGAAGCTGCTCGGCGCTACGCCCAGATGGCTGCAAGGCTAACCGACGAAATGGTGAAGGATGCTAAGCGGCTACTCGACGCTATGGGCATCCCCTACGTCCAGGCTCCAGCAGAGGGCGAAGCACAGGCAGCCTTCATGGCGCGCCGGGGCGATGCATGGGCGGCCGCAAGCCAGGACTACGACTCGCTCCTATTCGGCTCCCCTCGGCTAGTGAGAAACCTAGCCATCACGGGGCGGCGTAAACTGCCCCGAAAGGACGTCTACATAGAGGTTAAGCCCGAGCTAATAGAGCTCGATAAACTATTAAAACTTTTAGGGATAACCCGGGAGCAGCTAATAGCCCTGGGTATACTAATAGGTACTGACTATAATCCCGAGGGCGTAAAGGGTATAGGCCCAAAGACCGCGCTCAAGATGGTTAAGGCGCATCGCGACCCAGTGAAGCTGCTCCAGGGACTTTCCAGGCACGAGTTCCCCACCGACCCGGTAAAGATCTACGAGTACTTCCTCAACCCCCCAGTCACGAACGACTATAAGCTCGAGTGGAGAGAACCCGACGAGAAAATGGTCTACGAGATACTCGTGGAAGAGCACGACTTTAGCCCGGATCGCGTGAAGAACGCTCTAGAGAGGCTGAAGAAAGCATACAGAGAGCACTTCCGGGGTCGCCAGATGGGTCTCGATGCATGGCTACGTCGTTAGCCTGGGGTCCTAGTACTCGTATTCTCTCCAACCATACTCACCTATGAGAGGAACGAACAGACACGGAGTCACATTCCGTATTTTTATTCTACCATCGGATAGTTTCTCCACTATGTAGAGGTACTGCATGTACCTGTCCCCTATGGGTATGACAATCTTACCTCCAGGCTTTAGCTGCTCTAGGAGCGGCTTTGGCACCTCGGGCGCCGCGGCAGTTACTATTATCCTGTCGTAGGGAGCTGCTGGGGGGTAACCCTTGGTGCCGTCGCCTAGTATTACCGTGACGCGGTCGGCGTAGCCAGCTCTATCCAGGTTGCGGCGTGCATACTCTGCTAGTTCTGGTATGCGCTCTATCGTGTATACGTGGCCCCATCGATCCCGTGGCAGGTCACTAGGAGCTACGACCTCGGCTATTACTGCAGCGTGATAACCGGAGCCTGCTCCTATCTCTAGGACACGCATGCCAGGCTCTAGATCTGCAAATTCCGTCATCATTGCCACCATGTGTGGTGCGCTGATAGTTTGACCGTGGCCTATTGGGAGTGGAGTATCCTCGTATGCCATGTGCCGTAGCTCCTCGGGCACAAAGAGCTCCCTAGGAACACGGAGCATAGCTCTCTTAACGCGCTCGGAGCGTATATAGCCCTCCCTCACTAGCTTTTCTACGAGCCTCCTACGTTTCTCCTCGAAAGACCCGGTATACGTCACAGAGCCTCCCCTAGAGTAGTACTTGAGGGGCCTCTTCTAAGGGTGTATCCGGCGCCAAGGACGCGTCGCGGGGCAGAAGAGCTGTGACAACGAGAAGAATATGCATCAAGCTTCTACAGTGCCGCGGACACCCTAACGTGCAATTATCCCATCCCTCCACCCTCGAGCTGGAGAAGGAAGCTTCCCTGACGCCACGCGGCGACTGCATAGCATGCGTATCATGTAAGGGGGATCTTGGAGAATGCGTAGAAGAGAAGGGGCTTGCAGCCCTCTATATAGCAGCACTCTCATTCTTCCCGCCGGGCGTTGCTAGCACCATTGTTTCCGGACTCTCGCCCGCCGCGAGGCCCAGGCGGTTGATAGCCCGGCGGAGCTGTCACCGAGTAGACAGCATAGTAATCGCGGCAAACAGGGCTGCCGCCGACGTGCCAGAGAATCTACGCCGGCTGCTAATGAGCAGCTATACTCGGTGCCTAGCCCTCTACCTCGTCCTCGCCCCGGACGACAACGTCGACACGGTATATGAATCTGTGGGGTGCATAGTCGAGGACATGAGTGACAGAGGAGCCTCCGGGGACTCTGGCTAGGGCCTCCTCGGGGGAAGACGCTACAGTGTAGACGTGCAGTACGCAGCCCCGTGGGCTGCAGAGCCGCCGGGCTACCGGGATGAAGTCCACAGCGCTATGAGGCAGGTTCATGATTATCCGGGTGAATACTGGCCGGAGTAGCTCTGGCAACCGACGCGCATCAGAGCACATCGCTATTATCGGCGTCTTTAGCTTTGACCGGTTCATCTCCATGGCCCGTAGGAGGCTCGTTACTGCCCAAGGGTTGGCGTCATTAGCTACTATCAGCCGGCCGCGACCCAGCGCCGAGGCTACTAGGCTGAAGCCGCCCACCCCGCTGAACATGTCGAGGACTATGTCGTCTCCTGTTATCATCTCCGCTACACGTCGATGCTCTGTCGCTAGCCTTGGGTTTATGTAGACGCGGCCGAGCGGCACCGGTATGCGCAGCCCGTGCTCCACGTGTATTGTCTCCTCGAGTCGCTCGCCAGCCAGGTGTACTAGCTTCTGGGCCCGGTACTCACCCACTGTAGCCTCCTTGCCGTAGACCGCAGTTATCCCGGGCACTGTACGGAGCAGCTCCTCAGCCACTTCCCTCTCACGCCCAGCCAATCGCTCGTCTAGCGATACTATCGCCACACGGCCCACTATCACGTAGGAGACGGGTGGACGCCGCTGCTCCCGGGCCGTACAGAGACATTCAACCACTTCTACCAGGCCGCCGCAGACAGATAACAGTCGGTCGCGAAGCAGCTTCAGTTCCTCGGTCCCAGCCTCGGCTGCAAACACTGGAAGCCCTAAGCGTGTACAGTATTGTTTAACCGGCCGCCTCTGCCCTGCTGCAAGCTGGCTGTCGCGGAGCAGCCTACGCGCTGCCTCACCGCAGCGCCGCCCAGTGACAAGACATAAGCAGGGAACCGGTGACCCGTCCATGCCGCGGTTCGTCGCCATATACGCCAGGCCCGATCGCAGAGAGGCGCTAGAGCTGGCTAGAGAGGCTTACCGTCGCCTCCGCGAGGCTGGCGCCGAGCCAGCCTACGATGCCTCTATAGCTGGGCTCCTCAAGGGCCCGGCTGTCGACCTGCGCTTCGAGCACGTGGAGGGCGTTGTGGTGATAGGCGGAGATGGTACCCTACTCCGCTTGCTACAACTCCTCGGCGCCCACAGCCCGGTACTCCATCTCGTACGGCTGGGGCGCAGAGCCTTCCTTTTCGACGAGCCCCCGAGCGAGGCCATGGAGAGGCTACGGGACTTTGTCGAGGACCGGTACCTTGTGGAGGAGCACCGGCGACTCCTTGTGTATGCACGTGGAGTAGAAGCATATGCGCTCAACGAGGCAGCAGTACTAGCCCTCGGCTCCAAGGTGGCTGGGCTACGGGTCGAACTGGAAGACGGCTCCTTGCTCTACGAGGGCCTAGAGGGTGATGGACTGATAGTAGCGACGCCTACAGGAAGTACAGCCTATAGCTACAGCGCTGGGGGCTCGGTCATACACCCTGGGCTCGACGCAGCAGTAATAACCCCCGTGAACCCGGTTGACCGGAGAATGGGCAGCATAGTAGTCCCCGGCAGCACTAGAGTTAGGATACGTGTAGAGCGCACAACCCGACCGGTAAAACTCATCATAGACGGTGTCCGAGAATACCTTCTCGCCCGCGGAGCTGTCGTCGAGACTGTACTCCGCGGGCCGCCGGTCCGTATAGCACGGTACCGAGAGCGGGGGCTGCTGAGGCTGCCATGGAGCCCGTCTACGTCCTAGACACGACTGCGTTCATAGCCCGGTGGCTCCTCTACGCTCCGGGTGCGGGCCAGGCCTACACCACGAGCCTGGTCATCGAGGAGGTGCGTGACCAGGCTAGCCGCGAGGGCCTAGAGCTAGCCCTAGGCCTCGGCAGGCTAGAGGTACGCGATCCAAGCCCCGAAGCCCTGAAGCGTGCTGTCCGCGAGGCAGCCAAGGCCGGGCTTCACGCATCCCTTAGCAGAACCGATCTCAGTGTAGCAGCGCTTGCCCTCGAACTCAGACAGCAAGGCTACCGCGTGATAGTAGTAACAGACGACTACGCGTTACAGAACCTCGTAGCCAAGCTTGGCCTAGAGTACAAGCCGCTACGCACCCGGGGAATAACCCGGGTAGAGAGTTACCGTGTCCAGTGCCCCGCCTGCGGCTACGTATCCCGTAGGCCCGGCGAGCGAGTCTGCCCAGTATGCGGCACGCCACTCAAGAGAACAAGGAAACACTACAACCACAGGCAGCGTTAGCAACCCTACGACACAGTAGCCTGGGCGTATGAGGGATCGTCGCAAGGCACGTGAGAGCACATTGAGGTGACGAGAGTAGCCTGGCTGGCATGCTCAGCTTGTGGATGCCGTGAGATCTGTATAGAGCTGGACCCTTGTCTGCGCTACGCCGGGCCATAGGCCCCTCTCTACCCTGCTTTATTACCCCTGCCTGTCCTCTGTTCTCTGCCGCCTGGTGTCGTCCACGTGGTCTCATATCGTGCTGCTGTTCTACGCGAGTTCGGCAAGCCCTTCAGCCTCGAGGAGTTCCGGTATGAGCCTCCTAGTGGCTGGGTTGGTGTAAGGGTCCGTGCGGTGGGCGTTTGTGGCCGTGATGTTGTTGTGTGGCGCGGTGGGTTCCGCAACCTCCGCCCACCGCTGGTCCTGGGCCACGAGGTCTTCGGCGAATACGAGGGCAAGCCCGTGGCAGTATTCCCGGCTATCGTTGGCGAGAATTGCCTGGAACGTATGGAGGGGCGTGAGAACCTTTGCAGAGATTACGCTATTCTCGGAGAAACCGTGCCCGGAGGCTATGCGGAGTACGTCTATGTGCCTAGATGGAACCTCATAGAGCTGCCGGATACCCGCTATACCAGCTACGCTGCAGCAGCCTGTGGCGTAGCAACATTCATCCACGCAGCCAAGGTGGCTGGCATCGGAGGTGGTGACCGCGTACTAGTTACCGGTGCAGCTGGCGGCGTAGGCATCCATGGCGTCCAGTATCTTGTAAGCCTAGGGGTAGAGGTCTACGGCACTACGCGTAGCCGAGAGAAGGCCCGTGTACTCGAGGAGCTAGGAGTACACCCGTTGACCTCTAGGGAGTTCAGCCGAGAGCTAGGAGCCAAGGTCGACGCAGTCTTCGAGGTAGTAGGCGCGTCGACCATCAACGAGAGTCTCCGCGCCCTAAAGCCCCAGGGCACGCTCGTGCTCATAGGCAACGTCGAGGGCAAGCCACTGGAGCTCGCGAGACCCGCGATGATAGTTATGCGCGAGCTGCGAATCATCGGCTCAGCCGCCTATACCAGGAGAGAATACGAGACAGCGATCAATCTCATAGCCCGGGGCCTAATCAAGCCGTTCTACAAGACGTATAAGCTCGACGAGGTAAACCAAGCCTACAAAGACATGCTATCAGGAAACCTAGTAGGTCGCGCCGTTCTCACAATCTAATCGTTTAGCTGCAAGAGCTATGTACAGCCTATTACATCCCACATCCACAGACCATTAAACATAGTCTACCCCCGACCATCACGCTAAGCTGGCACTAGATCACTGTAGGGGGTCACCGAAACTCATGGCGCAGAAGTTCTGCTTCTGCTCAGGGCTCCTGACTATAGAGTGGCACCGTGCCAGAGGCGAGGTCCGCGACTATCTTGGCTGCGTCGTCTGAGTTCATCTCGCCTCGTAGGGTCTTCTTCCAGAGCGCGTTAGCCACCTCTTTGACAGACAAGTCTAAGGGTCACTTACGACGTCGAACAGTATCCTTGAGGCTATACACTGCCTTATAGCAGCTATGCACCGTGGCCGCCACGCCAAGCCTAACTAACCACATCCAGCGCTATGTTTCACGGGAGCCGGATAGGCGCCACTATGTATACCGCCGAGAGGGTACGCGTCTTGGTCGTGGATCCTGGGTTCGAGTTATCCTATCTGCTAGGCGACGTGCTAGGACGTGGCGTCGAGGTGAAGAGCTACAGCTTTGACCCGGAGAAGGGTGTGCTATGCGTTGAGGCCGAGGTGGAAGGGGTTGGACATCGGCAGGCTTGTGTTGAAGTGAAGCCGTGTAGGGGGCTCCAGGAGGAGGCCAAGTGGATGCGCTGTCTATCGAAGACGCTTGCCCACGCTGAGGGCTTGGCTGAGAGGCTTGCCCGGCTACTCGCTGGCGGGGAAGTGTGAGTGATGCTGTGCTAGGGTGGTTTTCGCAGCCGTGCTATGAAGTAGCCTGTCGCTCTGTGGACGTTGGGGTGGATTCTTATAGCGGGCTGGCCGTAGCTGCCTATTCCGCGGCTGAAGCGGCGAGGCCATGCCTCCTCTAGGCGGAAACCTAGCTCCTCTACCGCGTAGCGTATGTTCTCCTCGTTCTCCCTGACCGTCATAGTGCAAGTGGAGTAGACCAGGACCCCGCCTGGGCGGAGGAGCCGGTAAGCTGCGCGAAGGAACTGGCGCTGGTACCGAGCGCTGATCTCTATATCTCTCATCGTCTTACGGTCCCATATTTTCGGTATCACTCCGAGACTGCTACACGGCGGGTCAAGGATCACGTAGTCTGCTATTCCCTCGCCGAGCCTCTTGTCTAGGTACCTTGAGTCTGCTCTAATCACTTCCACGCCACGGTGTCCGAGCCTCCTTAGCTCTTGGCGGAGCCGCTCTGTCTTTCTCCGGGAGTGGTCGACCGCTATCACCCGTGCCTTTCCCCGAACTAGCTCGTAGACGTGCCCGGTCTTCCCGCCCGGTGCCGCACACATATCGACGATAACGGAGCCGGGCTTAGGGGCCAGCACGTGGGCTACATGCATGGAGGATATGCTCTGCTCGTAGATCATTCCCTCGCGGCCCCACTTGGTCTCGCGTAGGCTGGGCACCCTGTAGAGAGGCTCAACGACCTCCACTACGAGGCCCCTGCGGGCGCGTAGCGCTTCCCGGAACAGCGGTGCAGCCACACCCACTGCTACTGGGATACCGTTCTCCGAGACCACTAGCACCTCTCGGCCCGAGCGGACACAGTCCTCAACACGGACCACGCCCGGGGCGTAGACGTGGGCTCCCATCATCACGCTCTCAGCAGTCCGTTTGTCCACGACAACTCTGCAGCCGGGATCGCGGAGCCTTCTGGGTCCCTTCACAGGGATCCAGAGAGCCTCCTCGAGCAGCTCATCCATGTAAACCGTGAAGCCCTCCTCCCGTATCTCCTCCAGAAGTTCACCCGGGTCTACGCGGAGCTTGTTGACACGGAAATAGTAGCGAGCCGGGGGCATCATGAGCGACTCTAGGAGGACGTGCAGCCCCTGGGGACCGTAGACGCGACCTAGCTCCTCTAGCAGGTCCCTATCGTACCATCTCCAAGGCTCCATAACAGAGCCCCAATACTGGCTCTGTGCATGGAGAGGGGCTCCTTATAGGTGGACATTTTACGGTAAAAGGGGAGACCGCTACTTCGGTCTCCGCAGCCGCCTGACATGGCACTTTGTCTTCTAGCCGCGCACCGCGCCGTCCAGGGCCGGGCATAGGCGGCGCGCCGGCTAACTCTGAGACCATGTAATCTCCTTGCTGGTGTCTATGCCCCACGAGCGATTCTTCATAGACTATTTGGGCTCTCAGCCTTCCTCAAGTCATAACTCATGGCTGGCAAAGCTTACGCATAACCTGGAGCTCTGGACCCTTACTTTTGGGCAGATTGCTTCTCTCGTGTAAGTGGTGTAAACATTTACATGCCATGGGTCTAGTACAGTGCCCTGAGAGCAATGGGCTTCCGCGACCTACCAAGACCTGCTCAGAGGTACATACTGTACCATATGCTGATATCGCCTACTCTCATAGCTTGGGTTGTGCTTCCCTACTACCTGCTTGCCACCGGCTACGAAGTGCTCCAGGTAGGCGCGTTGTTCACCCTAATGACTGTACTGGGTATCCCTCTGCAGCTCCTCCTAGGCAAGGTCTTCACGGTACGCGATCTCCGCCTAGGCCTGGCCGCTGTAGATGCTATGGAAAGGGCTTGCTAGCCTTCTCTATGGCCTTGCCCGGGGGAAGCTTGCCCCCATCATGATTGTTGCTGGTGGTGCTGTAGAGAAGGCTGCAGGATACCTCTACTTCATCTACCTCCTCCTCTACGTGGTCTCGGATGTACTCTTCATCGCGGGGTGGAATCTCGCTCCGAGCCTGGCCCTGGTATACCTCGTCGTAGAGAAGTATCACGGCTCATTGTTCTATGTGGCTCTAGTGGAGGCTTCTATAAGCCTTGCAACTATAGTAGGCACCTACATCGAGGAGAGAATTAGAAGGTTTAGCGGCTATACACTACTCTCCCTGGGAACTGCAACCGAGGCGCTAGCTCTGGCTGGTATAGTGTTCTCGCCGCCTGTAATAGCCTATCTACTGGTACTAGCTTTCGTGATCCGTCTTGGTGACACCCTAGTCTTCATAGGCCGCAGAGAGTGGCTTTTCAACTCCATATCGAGGGAGGAGGCCTCCTTAGTGACTTCTCTCGTCTCCTCCATCCGTAGAGGTATAGGGATAGTCTCAGGGCTGGCTACTGGCCTTCTGGCATCGCTGAGCCCCGTAGCGCCTTATGTTGCATGCCTGGTATTGATGCTCTTAACGCTGCTCATCTACGCTGTTGCCCGTAGGCTCGAAGCTGCCGGGTAGCACCGCCCGGCTCTGTGGCGGTAGGGTACGCTATGGAGAGGTTGTGCCACCTCGTATACGAAACGAAATAGAAACTATATCTATACAGATACTGTTTCGCTTACATTTTTAACATGCCTTAAAGAACTCTAGTAGTCCCCTACCACTTGGGGGTCAGAAGGATCTCTTGGCACGGCGACCTGTCCTAGGGCAGTGCTCCTGCAGCCATAACAACAATGGCGGACAGAGAGATTCCTCGGAGCACAGCCAGCAGAAGTGCGACATAGTAGCAGCACTTGTAGGCGCGCCTAACAGCGGTAAGACTACACTCTTCAACGCGCTTACAGGGTCTAGCGAGTTCGTCGCCAACTGGCCCGGCGCCACAGTAGACGTCAAGACCGCCTACATGAAGACCGACGGCTCTACTCTCTGCATAGTAGACCTACCCGGCACCTATAGTATCAGCGGTAGTGGCCCCGAAGAGGCTGTGACACGTGGCTTCCTCTTAGAGAACCGCCCCGACGTGATAGTAGCGATAGCTGATGCTACTATTCTGGAGAGGAGCCTTTTCCTACCACTAGAGCTGCTAGAAGCATTCGAGAACGTTGTAGTAGTATTGACTAAGGCTGATGCGCTCGAGGAGAAGGGGCTACGCATAGACACTAAGGGTCTTGAGAAGGAGCTAGGAGCACCAATTATACTCGTCAGCGCTCTGGAGGGGCAAGGTCTCGACAAGCTCATAGAGGCTCTGAAGAGGCCAAAACCAGTAAACAGTAGGAAAATTATAGAAAAAGTGTTAGACGATCTCAAACCATACGTTGAACGCCTAGCCGGGCTCCTAGCAGATAAGGGGATAGAGCCTGATAAGGCCCGGTGGCTTGCCGTAAAGCTCCTCGAGGGCTACGACTGGGTCCCCGGGTATCTCGAGAAGCTGCTGGGCCCCGCTGAGGCCCGGGGGATTGTCGAGGAGGCTGAGAGACTACGGAACGAGCTAGTGGAGAAGGGTGTTGACCCGTCGCTTGAGTTCATAAGGAGGAGGTACGAGTACGCCTCCCGGCTCTACGAGAGGTACGTAGAGCGCGAGGCCGAGGAGGCTAGCGAGGGCATTTCGCGGCTAGATTTGCTCTTCCTCAACCCCCTGACGGGGCCTCTTGTTAGCCTCGGGTTCATGCTCCTCGTGTTCCTAGCCACCTATGTTATTGCCACCGGCTGGCCTCTCGACGTGTTGCTCGAACGACTCGGCTTCGAGAGGGCAGCTGAAGCCGTGGCAGAGTATAGCTTATCCGGGCTAGTAGCCATGGTTATGGACACGCTTGCTGGCTGGGTGGAGGCGGCTATACCGCATCCAGTGCTAGCCCGGCTTGTAGGCGAGGGTGTACTCTCCTCCGAGTATGGGCTTGGCCTAGTACTCACCTTCGTCCCGTTGCTGGCCGTGCTTATGGCGCTGATAGCGGCGCTAGAAGACTCTGGACTATTGCCGCGGATAGCGGCTGGGGTTGACAGGTTCTTCCGCCGCTTCGGGGTCAGCGGTAAGGCCGTGTTCCCGGCGATGGTTAGCCTCGGCTGCAACGTGCCGGGGGTGATATCCACTCGGGTTATGGACTCGGAGCAGGAAAAGAAGGCTGTAGCCTTCGCTATACCACTTATACCGTGTAGCGCACGGCTAGCAGTACTCCTAGCACTAGCTCACGTATTCTTCCGGAGCCCCCTGGAGAGCGCTCTAGCAGTGTTCGCGGTCTACCTGCTCTCGATAGCATCGTTCCTGGCTACACTGAAGCTTGCGACACACGTCGAGGGCAGCGAGGCTAGCGATATAGTGCTAGAGCTTCCGCCACTGAAGAGGCCTAGCCTCCGTGTAGTCTGGTGGTTTGTCTGGGATAAGTTGCGACACTTCCTCGTCCGCGCTGGCACGCTAATCGTTGTAGCTAGTATCGCGCTGTGGCTACTAGCCAACTACGGGCCAGGCGGCTACCTCGGGGACGTGGACGGGGGTGCTGCCCAGAGCTACGCGGCTAGTGTGGGCCGGCTACTAGCGCCCTACGTGGAGCTAGTACTAGGCGTGGACTACGACCGGGCCTGGCGCATAGGCTTCGGCCTACTAGGCGGCTTCATAGCCAAGGAGGTGTTCCTAGACTCCATAGCCGTAGTCTCACCCATAGACAGCGCCGCCGAGAGGGCCAAGTACGCAACACTCGCCGCCTACGCCCTAGAGCCCTGGCAGGCGCTAGCACTAATGGCCGCCGTGACCCTCTACATTCCCTGCATGGCGACACTCGCCACTATATACTCTGAAACGCGGAGCCCTCGGCTAGCACTATCCGCGCTAGTCTACGACTTCGCCCTAGCGACCATAGTCGCGCTCGCCATCAGGGGTCTAGCAGTAGTCTTGTAACCGGTGTAGAGCCAGGGTATGCCGCCGAGAACGGTGTCAAGAGCACCATGGTGAACACCGTGTAGACAAAGGCCAGGGATAGGCAGGAGTAGACCCTACCCGGATCCAGCCACCATAGCCCACAGGGAGTATTGCCGGGACATGCCACAGGCCCCAGACAACACCACCACAAGGTAGCCAGCAAGCCCCAGCCCGACAATTCCCTGAGCAATAAGCCGCGCCATAAAAACTCCTCACCAAGTGCAGCCAGCGCGCTAACAGTAGCACCAGCAGCGTACACCAAAACGAGCAGAGCCAGAGACGTACCAGGAGCACCGTCCAGCAGACTATTCACCGGCCTCCTAAGCCGGCGGTCAAAGCCAATACCGCCCATACCTAAGAGTCTCAGTAGCGCCATGTAGATACCCAGAGCAGCATAGACTAGCAACGGGCCCAGCAAATACCAGACAAGAACCACGTTATCCGCGCGGAGAAGCCTGCGGATATAACCCACAGCATCTCTGCCACCTAGCACCACAGCTGCAACGACGCCAAGCATAGGCGTATACATCCTCGCTAATCCCAAACCACGCCGGCAACGCTACCATTCCAGCGAGGATCACCCCGAAGCCCTACAAGCCATGCAGCTACATCAAACGTTAGCACTGCCCCGAAAGCCACAGTCAAGGCGACTAGAGCAGCATTGTGCACCAATACTCTCCGCCCGAGCACTCCAGGGGAGAAGGCATATAATCAGCCCCCAGAGCTAAAGGGGGATTCATGGAGAGGCGGGCCAGGGCCCACCAGAGACGGCCTCCCATCCCCCACATGGGAGGGCCCGTAGCTCAGCTAGGATAGAGCGCCGGCCTCCTAAGCCGGTGGTCGGGGGTTCAAATCCCCCCGGGCCCGCCACACTCCTCGTGTAGGGTCGTTTGTCTAGTTCTGCCTTGTACTGGTCTGCTAGTTGTTCGAGCCACTCGACTCTTCCGATGCTCTTTGTTCGCTTCTTCTTGGCTTCTGGGTCGTACCACTCCTTGACTAGGTAGACTCGGTTGCCTATCTTTTTCAGCCGCCAGCTAACCAATTCCTGTTCCCCAGACGCGTATGGGGAAACCACACCCATTACGGGCATCCCGAGAGAATAGAGGAGCCCAACGGAGATGAAAAGAATTTTCCGCCAGCCCGCGCAGAGATAAATAGCAAAGAAGCTAGGCAAAACAGTAGCCGAGCTAACAAAGCTATTCAAAAGAAAATAACCCCTCTTTTTCTCCGATACTATCCCTCAACCCCCACACCGTTTCCCCAAAATAATACTACTACCTACTACTGGAGACAAGCCATGGGATGCACACAGGCAGAAATCCTAAGACTATTAGAGCTGATAGAGGATGAAGTGTTCGCTAAGGCTAGGAGCCTCGAGGATGCGTGGAAAAGGTACACTCTGGTTAAGGAGCATATTAGGCAGATGAGCCTCGACGAGCTGCGTAGCGAGCTAGGCTTAGTCTAAACACTTTACTATGCATCGTCCTTTTTCTGTAAGCTTTACTATCTTGTTGGGGCCCTGTATCTCTATGTCTGCAAAGCCTAGATCGTAGAGTAGCTCTGCGTACTTGCTCACGGTTCTCTCCTGTACGGCGAGTTCCTCGGCTAGCTGTTTGAAGTTGAGCTCCTTCTCCGCTAGTATCTGCATCATCTTCAGTATTAGCCTTATCTGGCCCTTGAGACTGCGCTTCTCAATGCTCACAGTTGCACACCACTTCTACTATGCTGTTGTGATTCTATTTAGATGCTCCTATGCGCTTAAATACTAGTGCGCAACTGTACAATAGTACTGGTGTGTAACCGTGCATGAAAGAGACATGCGCAACCGTTCAGGTGAGCAAGGCCCCGAAGACCCCTCTCCCCCTCATTCTAGGGGGGCGCCTGTATACAGTATGTATACAGTATACAGCACCGAAGAAAACATAAGAAAAGAGATAGAGGGGCTCCTAAGCACCCAAGACTTATTCTCTACAACAGATGTACTATGTATAAGACTGCCATTAGCCTACAAGATTATCTACAAGAAGTTTGTCAGGGAAGACAAGCAGCGCATGGAACTCCTAAAGAAGAGCATAGGCGCAGCTATCGCGGCTACCGCCAAGCTCTCTGGCGCAGAGATCCAGAAGATAAGCGAGGCCAGCCAAATAGTCGTCAACCTCAACGTGCATCATATCGAGCAGAAGATCGAGCAAAGATCGGAAATTGATGACATGCTACTTCGGCGTGCAGAGAATGCCCTAGACCAGCTTCTCACGGTCGTCGAGGCTCTCGAGAAGCAGCAAGTGGTCTACCGTTATGCAATACTCAACTATGCAAAGGAGATACGAAGGGCAGTGAACGATCTCAAGAAGCTTATAGAGGTGCTAAAGGGTTCGTAACACTTTTATACTTCTGCGCAACTGTACAGTTACACGGCTGTGCGTGTGCGCAGGTGAGAGAGATGGGCTCCAAACCCCGAATCCGAGTCTCAATATTCGTAGACCCCGAGATCGACCGCACAATAGAGCACCTCTCAATAGACTTGAACATGAAGAAGTACGAGATCTACGAGATAGGAGCGAGAGTGATAGTAGAGCTGCTAACGACTGGGAAGCTAAGCGAGCAACTCCGCAACAAGATAGCAAGCATGCACAACAAGGTAGCCCGTGCTGAGCTCGCTGCGGCTA
This sequence comes from Pyrodictium delaneyi, assembly GCF_001412615.1. Taxonomy (NCBI): domain Archaea; kingdom Thermoproteati; phylum Thermoproteota; class Thermoprotei; order Desulfurococcales; family Pyrodictiaceae; genus Pyrodictium; species Pyrodictium delaneyi. Next base: position 1,890,181 of record NZ_CP013011.1, read on the forward strand.
CAGCATGAGCGTGGGGGTGAGGGTGTGGTGGCTGTGCTTAGGAAGTTTGTTGATGGCCTAGGTAAGGACAGGAATGTCTACTACGAGGTTGGTGATGGTGTGCTACTATCAGATGAAGAGTTAGTGATAGTCAAAGGGAATAATAGGGCTCTAGAGGGAAGTATTGACTTTACGAAGCTGGTCTACACAATCGCATCAGATATTAAGCCAAGCCTCTACATGGTGCACATGATTGACAAAGGAAGAAACATCTACGTGTACATGCCACAAATACTGCTACTGAACGCAGTATTTCAATGGATAGATGAAATGCTAAGAGAGATTGACGAGAGTAACAAACGTCTACATGAGATATACATGGCTGACCTCGACTCGGGCAAGTACACGTCAGTGGAGAGGGAGCTCCGCGAAGCACTAGACCTCATCAACGCGGTAAAGGAGTGGCTAAAGACTGCAAGGGTTCTGCTTGGGTGGCTGCAGGTCATAACAATGAATCCTGACCTTGTGAGGGGGAAGAAGATCACGGTAGGACTAGAGAAGCGCGAGGCAGACGGCCTAGACAAGTACATGAAGAAGGAAGCCAAGGCAGAGGCCGAGGGGTGACCAGAGGGTGGATTGTCTGCCGCGGCTGGTGCATGTGCATGGATGCTGGCTTGCCATCAAGGCGTCTAGCTGCGAGGAGCTGGAGAGGGCTGAGCGCATCCTAGAGGCCCTCGACGCGGAGAAGCTGCTCTACGAGGGTGCTCCCGTGGCGCCCGACTGCGCCAGGGTCTACGAAGAAGCCAGGGCAGCCCTGCAGGAGACCCAAGGAGTTGCAGTAGAAGCGGCATGGCCGAACCCGAGGTGACCGCGCGATGAGGGTCATAACATTCAAAGCAGACGAAGAGCTCTTGGAGAGGCTAGACATGTTTGCACGCCTCAAGGGCGTGACACGGAGTGAGGTCATACGACGCGCCATCGAGCTCTACCTCAAACTAGAGGACTACAAGGTGCAGCCAGAACCAAAGATTGTGAGGCTGACAAGCTGAGGTGACGGGCCGTGGCTGACGAGGAGTGCCAAGTTATTGATGGTGCTATAGTTGAACTGTGCAAAGAGGCTAGGCGCAGATGCATTGAAGAGGACGATGACGATGCATGTGCATTCTGGCGCTTCGACTGCCACATCGTAAGAGAGTGCCTAAAACTGCGAGAAAGAGGAGTGACGTGCCGTGCTGGACGCTAGGGCGTTGAAGGCCAGGTATTCCTCGAAGTGGCGGCTGGCAGCTAGGCGGGAGCTGCTTTCATATAATATACTGAATATACTGCTGGCCCGGTATGGCTGCTATGTGTTGTTCACGGGTGTCGGGAGCGGCTACACCGGCTACGTACCAGACAACTATGATAGCCCATTGAACGCCTTCGACTTCGCGGTTTTCTGCAGCAAGGGTAAGGGCGACGAGCTGGTAGCCTTTGTCGACGTTACCGGCTACCGGGACTACAGCGACGGCAGGGGCGACACTAAGCCCTGCATACTCTACAGGAAGGTGGAGAAGGCGAAGAGGCTTGGCATACCCCTGGAGCGGGTGTGGTTCCTACACTTCGTAGACACCAGGGTCTCAATGAGGCTGATCAACGCCCACCTGGTAGAGGAGATGCTGGCGCAGGGTCTGGCAGAGAAGCGGAAACTATACCGCGACGAGAACTGGTACATATGCATAGAGCAGCGCCGCTGGCTAGAACCACGCAACTTCATGAAGTGGCTGGCAATGATGAAAGAGGTGAACAACAGTGGCCAGCTATGAGCCGTACAGCTGGAGCGGCTCCTCGAGGAGCTGGCTGATGAACTGCGGGAGCTGGATGGGCTGCAGTCCAGGGTTGCCATGACGCTTGCCCGGATCAAGCTCCTACTAGAGCTAGAGAGTCGCTCGTAGGACTGGGGGCTATACTTTGACCTCTAGGCTGGCTATACCCTCGGCGGGCTATACTCGGCAGCGCCTAGTCGTCATGCTGAGGGACTCTATGGGGCTGAGCTGGGGCGCGATAGCAGAGATAGTATATGGGAGCAGGAATGAACGAGCGAAACTGAAGGCCTACGCACTCTACGCAACTGCAAAGAAGAAGGAGCACTATACTCCCGGCAACACCAGTGCTATACCGGGCGGGAGCTATACCGAGCTGCGCCCAGAGCGCGGTTGGCAGCAGCGGGCTAGCCCCGTTCTCACGGGGTCTACGATAGGCACTCTACCAGGGAAATGGGGTAAGAAGGGGGAAGAAAGATACATCGAGGAAGCCGCGGGGATACTACGATACTTCTACGACCTTGTCTTTACACGCTATGATTTCGATAAGAGCATCCTGGCCTACGCCGAGGAAGTGCTCCGCAGGAGCCGCGGGCTGCTGGAAGGCGAAAAAGTGCATATCAAGCGCGGCTACGTCAAACTCACGCCGCGCGTCGCCGCAGTGGTTTACGCAAGCTTCTTTGTGAGCGTCTACAACCTCGCCCGCGGCCACCAGGTGCTGGGCGAGCTCTTCTACCACCTAGTTCAATACCTGAGCCAGACGAAAGAGCTCCGAGGGAATGCGAAGAAGGCGAGGGAGAAGCTGCAGGAAGAACTGAAGCAGATTATGCCGCACTTCGTCAAGTACATGATTCCGCCCTAAGGCTGTGGGGCTCCGGTGAAGCGGTTAGCGGCTATTCTGGCGCTCCTCGTATTCCTGGACGCGGCCACAACCTGGTATGCACTCTCTACCGGCCATTTCGTTGAGGCGGCTCCTCTCACCTCTAGGCTCCTACCCATCATGGGTCCACTATACTGGGTGCTCGTGGAGTATCCCATACTGCTTTTCATGACCCAGTTTGCTAGGCTAGCCCCCCTGGGGCGCCGGGTTCTCGTGTATGTTCCTCTCGCCGTGGTCTCTGCTGCTGTCGTGAATAATGTGGCGTGGTTGCTGAGAGGGGGGTACCTGTTCTCCGGGACGCCGTAAACCCGGGTTTATTGTTCGCCCTGGCTGGGCGGAGAAGAGGTATGCAGCGCCAAGCCTTGCTGGCCCTGGCTCTGCTCCTGGTAGCAGCAGTAGCGGTTCCCGCTGCCGCGGCCTCTCTAACCGTCAGCGCCGACAAGGACACGTACAGCCCCGGCGAAACCGTGGTAATCACGGTAGTCGTGGAAGACAACGCTACCAGTGCAACAGTGGCGGTGACGGTCCACGATCCCGAGGGTACGCTGGTCTACAGCGACCAGCTAACTGTGCAGCTTGTGAACGGCACAGGGAGCACCAGCACAAGCTTCGTTCTCCCCGGCGATGCCAAGGAAGGGAACTGGGTGGTCAAAGCACAGTACGGCAGTGTCAGCGCCGAGGATGTGTTCCTCGTAGGCGGGTCTGGAAATGGGGGCTCCGGCGGGTTTGGGGGCGGCAACGTTGTTGTTGGTGCTGCTTTTATTGCTATGGCTTTCATTGCTCTAGCCATCTCGCTGAACAAGAGCAAATCGCCCCAGACTGGGCGGAAGAGGTGAGAACCGGTGCCAAGGAAGAGCCGCGAGCGTAAGATGCTCGAGCTGCTAAGCGACTTCGGCATAATACTAGCAATACTGGCGCTGATAGCGTCCCTTGGCATGGCTATCAGCGTCACGGTGAGGACCCCGATACTCACCCTGGCCGACGTCTGGGATCATAGGGACTATGCTAAGGTGCACGTATACCATTTGGTGAACGGGAGCGAGGTAGAGGATGTTTACAGGCTAGAGGACATCGCGAGCTATGCCAACGGCACGCTAAGCATAGCCTCTCCCGCGGAGAACACCACGAAGATAGTGCTCGAGCTGCAGTGGCTCTCATGGTCAGCTCTGGCCGACCGCGGCATAAACAGTGTGAACATAACCGTGGAGCCTGCAGCGGAGATAGAGTTCGGGCCGTTCACCGGAAACGGAACGATAAGCAAGACCACTAATCCAGTTGAGTTCAGCGTCTGGGCGAACACGCATCCGGGCACGGTTAAGCTTGAAGTACACAATGCTAGCGCAGTGGACATAGCAAGGCTAGAGGTCATGGGCGTAGGCAAGCAGCCCTTGCTGGCCGTGCTGACACAGCCGTTTTGGGCCGTCGGTGGCATGATAATGGGCTACATCACAGCGATAGCGGCTGGCATAAGGAGACAGCTAGGATACGTGATGGGTGCAATGAGCGGTGCCATAGGCGCTTTCGTGGGAGCCATTGCAGAGAACCCGATAGCCGCGATAATGGGCATGGCTGTGGTACTCTTCGTGTTCTACATGATAGCGAAGGAGCAGCCACGCCGACGCTAGGAGCGTTGAAGGGGGTGAGGCCGGTGAGGCTGAGAGGTGCAATAAGCTTCGGCGGAGTACTACTGCTCTTCGTAGCGATAGTCATTATACTGCTAGCGTTCAGCTTCATAGGCGGTGCAAGCTGGTTCTCTCAAACGGTTAACGCGATAAACAGTCTCTTCGGCGGGATGGGGGAGTTCCTGCCGATCCTTGCTCTCTTCGGCGCAGCCGGCCTAACGGTGTGGCTCGGCGCAGAACGTGAATCTCCTCTGCTCCTGACAGCCGGCGGCATAATGTTCGCCGCAGCGATGGGGTGGCTCGCCAACATACAGACATTCCTAACAACGGTGCTGTCGAGCGTCGGCACGCTAGCGTTCAGCTTCGCAATGCTGTACCTAGCGTATAGGACAAGCGGCTTCCAACGAGTCATCTTCGCAATGGCCGGCGCGATAGGAGCGATAGGCGGCACCGTGCTAAGCCTAGGCGACTGGTTCAAGGGCTTTATGGAAGCATTAGTAGTACCCTTTGAAAGGATTGCAGGGCTAAACTACGTAGGCGTGATAGTGGCCGTGGTGGCACTCCTAGCAGTAGGCGGCCTAATCTTGCGCATCCTCAGGAAGGGCGTCTAGCCCACTTTTTTCGCCCCCACGCTGCGGGGGCAACGGTGGCTCGCCAGCTTATACTGCTGGCACTTCTCATCCCACTACTCGCGGCTGCAGCCGCGGCTGCAGACATCAACATCTGGTACAGCTGTGACAGTAGCGGCTTGTACATAAGCATAAGCAGTGATGTACCGTTTACGTACACTGTGATGCACGATGGTAATGTCATTGACTCGGGGCAATCCAGTAGCACATACGCAATAACGGTGACTATGCCTGGTACATACGAGGTCGAGGCATATCCAACGGGTAGCAATACGGGGAAATGGGCTGCAATAAGCTATGACGGCGCAACATGCTCGTGTAGTGGTGCGTGCAGCGGAAGCGGGGGCGGTGGTGGAAGCGGCGGGGGCGGTTGGGGCGGAAGCATAGGCATCGACTGCAGCGGCTGGTGCAACAACTGCCAGCTACCCCCAGGACTCACATGGATATGCGATCTAGTCTGCAGCCTATGCAGGATAATCAACGGCATGAAAGCAGCAATAGAAGCAATCGCGAACTTCTTCGATGGGCTCCTCGGAGCGATCCACAGCGTCGGACAGAGGATAATAGATGGTATAAGCGCTGTCGGAAGCTTCTTTGCCGGCATCGGGGACGCTGTGATAGGCTTCTTCTCGAGCGTGGCGAGCAGGGTAACAGGCTTTGTCGATGCTTTGAGCAGCTTCTTTGGCAGCTTGGCAGACGCTGTATACAGTTTCTTCAAGGGATGGTTCGACTTGATAACCGCGCCGTTCCGCGCTATAATGGACAGGTTGGGCGGGGGCAGCGGCGGGGCAGGGGTGAAAAGTGCCGGGGGGATGACGTGGAGACAATACTTGTTCATGCTCGGCGTCGCATTGATTGTGGGTGGCGCTTTCGCGGGTGGGAGAGCGAAGATAATCTCTCTGGCAGGCGCGCTAATAGTCGCATACATAATGTTCACGGACCGCCAGTTCATAGAGGGGATAGTGAAGTCGCCGTACCTGGTCATAGCTGCTGGTGCATTCCTGCTAGTCTACGCGGCGCTGAGGATGAGAGAATGAGCTGGGAAGCATGGATAGAAGAGCTGAAACAATGGACAACTATGCAGTGGGCGCTGTTCTGGCTAGGAGCAGCAATGATAGCCTATGGCCTGAAGAGCCACCCGAGGATATCGCAGTGGGGCGCGGCGCTCTTCTTGGCCGCGTTTTTCTGGCCCCTACTCCGCCAGGTGCACGCCTACACGTTGCGGCTCAGCGGCGACCCGGTGACAGCGGCTATAGCGACTGTCGCCGCGATCTTTGTCGGCCCTAGGATACTGTTGGAGCTGGTGAAGGCTGCGCTACGGAGCAGGTCGCCCTAGGGGGCGGAGAGTAGGGATGGTTCTCAGGCTGAAGCAAAGCGGGGTTGTGGACGGGTTTGATCTGGAAGAGCTAGAGGAGATAGTGGCTAGCGCGGCGGAGAAGGCTGTCGAGAAAGCTATCCGCAGAAGGGGGGACACGCTGGCATACGCGCAGAGAGTCCTGCAGGTCTACCAGTTCTTCGAGTCGAATGTGGGGGATAAGCAGGTCGCGCTTGAGCTCACCCGTATAGTCTTCGTCTCCGAGAAGATGGGTGAGGGAGATGAGTAGCCTGCCCGATGAGCTCGAGAAGCTGAGCAACTCTATGATGCGGCTCTTCCAGCGGCCCTTCCGCCGCATAGACCGGGCCACGGAGACCCTGCTCCGCAGGGACATAGGGAGAAGCATAGCGAGGAGAATAGAAGGGCTCGGGGCCAGAGGAGTCCGCGCTCTAAGACTCGCGATAGAGAGGTTCGAGAAGGCGAGGAGCGAGAGGGCGCGCAGGAAGGCCTACGAGGACGTATTAAGAGCTCTCTATGGCAGGAAGGGCTCCAGGGTTCTCCGAAAAGCCATAGAGGCTGGCATATTGAGCGAGGAAGAGGTCGTGGAGCTGGCGAAGAGGCGGCTCCGCCGGAAGGCTGCTAGGATTCGCCCAGCAAGGCGGGAGAGACGCCGTGGCCGGGAGAGGAAGAACACTAGGCCCAAGATAGTAGCGGCATACGAGTTCCGGGAATGCTGGCGGGAATGTGGGCACCCCCGGCGGAACCGGCAGTGCTGGAGCCGCTGCATGAAGAGGGCGTGGAGCGACGTCTAGGCTCGCCCTCTCCGGCGGAGAGCCCGGGATGCCGCGGAAGCGGGGGAAGAGGCGTAATAGGAACAAGTACCTAGGCAAGGGCTGCCAGAGCCCGCCATGCGTTCCCGACACCGGCAGACCCGGCCTCGATAATTTACACGAGGTAGAGAAGATAGCGAAGAGGATACTGCAGGACGCACGGCGGGGCAGGATAAGCAAGAAGACGGCGCATGGCCGGTTCCTGCTGCTCTATCGCCTAGTCTCCGGCAAGGATAGGGATTTCCGCGGCGCGAAGGCCCGGAGAGCCATAGCGATAGTGAAGAAGTACTGGGGGAAGCTCCGCAGGCTCTAGCCCCTCTTTTTCGCCCCTCATACCCTCGGGGCGGGACTTGACAGGGAAGCCTCTAACTCTAGCCCTCGCTATTCTCACACTACATTTTATACTATATACTGTGCCCGCGTACGCAGCCTCGAGTGGCCCCTACCTCTACCATGACCAGGAGTACCTTGTAGTGGCTTACTACCGGTTCGGTAACCGTATCGCAATGGCGCAGAACAACAGCAAGGTCTTCAGCCCGGTCACTATAGAGGTGTTCAGCAAGACTGGTAGGCCTGTTAGCTTCGTAGTGGGAGAGCGGAAGTTCTCGCTCCTGGCGGGGTTCGGAGAGCCGGCCCGTCACGTGCTCGAGGTGCCGCCCAACCAGCATGTGTGCATACAAGTGGTCCTGGAAGGCTCTGCGAAGAGGTTCTGCTTCTACGGCCTCGCCAGGGAGCGGGCGGTAGAGGAGTACGTGCAGATGACGGTGAAGGAGCTCGCAGCTCTGGTAACACGTGTACGGGCCGAGACGCTCGCGGCGGCGCTCGCCGGGATACTGGCTGGTGCCGGTTTGGCTTGGCTAGTCAAGACGAGGCTGGTGCTTCTTGACGCTCTGAACCCTGTTAGCCTCGCGGCTGGGCTCATAGCCTTGGCCGCTATGCCGAGGTACTGGTGGCTCAGCATCCCAATGCTCCTAGGCCTCTTTGCCGGCTACTGGTTGGCCCCCAGCCCGCCCACGGTAGCGCTGGTGAAACCCGACTTCAGCAATAGGCGTCTCAAGGTGTTGCTGCTCCCGGTTTACTACACGAGCGATGGAAGGCTCGCGGCGGCGCTGCAGGACTTCAAAGCGACTCTCGGGAGACTCCGGGGCAGCCACGTCTATGTGGAGAATACTGTGACGGGAGAAGGACTGCCCCTCTCAGGGTGGAGCCTAGATATCATAGACGAGAAGGGCAGGAGCAGCAGCTACGAGATGCTCCTTGTCCGCAGGATACGCTTGAAGCGTAGAAGGGTGAGAGGAGATGCTCTGGGGGAGAAGGAAGAGTAGACCTCGAGTAGAGTACGAGTACGTGCTAGAGGTAGAGCCGTTGGTTAGCGCTGAAGAGAATGTCTTCGAATATCTGGCAGCTCCCTACGAGAAGTTTGCCGAGGTTCTCGCGGAGAATATACGGTTGAAGTGGGCCCTGACGGCGGGGAAGCTACTAGCCTACAAGAGGGCTCATGAGATTGCACGTAGACGCATAACGTGGCTGGCCCGGAACATTCTCGCCCCACCCCGGCAGCCGCCGGGATCGCCCCTACGGCCCGGGGCGAGGGATGGCGAAGCGGAGAGGAAGGAAGAGGAAGCGTAGCAACCCACGGCTCCGGTACAAGAAGAGGTACGTGAAGCACAGGCGGCTCGAAGAAGAGGCGGAGCAAGTCTCGAGGGCTAGTGCTGAGCTGGGAGAGTACGTGGTCAAGTGGCTTGACGAGGCGCTGGATGCTCTGAGGCGGGGAGCCAGGAAGAAAGCGCAGAAGCTTATACGCCGCATCCTTAGGCGCGGCCAGGCCTCGATGCTCGGCAAGAGAAGGGGCCGGAGAGGCCGAACAGTGTTTACAGACCACCTAGTGGTGAACAGCAGGGGCCGGGTCAAGCATTACGGCATACACGGGGTAAAGGGCTGGAACCCGGAGAGCCCCGAGGAAGTCCAGTTCAAGAACAAGCGCGGCGAAGACCTAGAATACGAGGAGATAGGCGAAGTAGCAGTAAAGCCCGCTAGGCGCAAAATCAAGCGTACCCAGCGCTGGAAAAGAGCCGGCGGAAAGGACAAGTCTAATAAAGGACGCAAATAGTTTCCAATAAGCTGGAGAGCCCCCGCGTGCGATGTACGCGGGAGCCGCGGTAAGCCGCGGGGGCGGATGATTCCACCCCCTTTATAGGACGCTTGGCCGAAACTAACCTGTGTAGAATCCTACTCCGCCCCTACTGTTGGGGGCTATGTGTGAGCCTCACGTCTAGGGAGCTACTGCACGAGATCGAGAAGCTGCTTGTCTCCCGGCTCCGCAGGCTGGATCCGCAGCTAGGCTCATTGGCCCTTAATGCCTATGCCCGGGAGATCGTGTGGTGGTATAAGCAGTACCAGCTTATGGGCTTCCAGCTGGAGTGGAATGCTAAGAGGCAGCGCTTCAAATGCCTAGAAAACGATGAGGGCTGCCGCCTGGCCGAGGAGCATCTCAACTACCTTCTCCTCATGGGCCGCGCCGAGACCGTGCCTCGGCTGTCGACACTGGATCAGCTCTTGCTGAGCGTGCCTGTGGGCGAAGAGAGCGAGAAGAGGAAGACATTGAGGATAGGGCCTAGGAGAAGACATGAGGACAAAGAGGAAGAAGTGATCGAGGAGTTCTAGAGTTCGCCCCCTGACGTAGGGGTGGCTATGCCTAGGCTACCGATAAAGTTCATGCCCGAGGCTTTCAGCGACTATGTCTACAAGCTCCTCATCGAGGGGCCGCTGCGCGAGGTTGAGAAGGGCTCTCGGGCTATGAGGAAGCTATACTTTGTTGCGAGCCAGGGCGGCGGAAAAAGTTGGTCCATGGCTTCTACCGCAGAGTGGCTCTGGGACGAACTGGAAGCGAGGGGGCTGAGCGTTGACGTGAAAATGCTGGACGTGGATAGGCACCTGAGGCCCAAATACAGGGTTTCATGTATAGAGGAGCTCGTTGAGGCTATGAAAAACACTGCCGCGGATGTCTTCATAGGGATTGTCGGAGAGGCAGCAGCAGATCTATCCAACATGGTCATATCGGGTGAGGAGTACAAGGCGAACGTGCTCTTCGCCAGGCACTTCTTCAGGGCAAGACACTTCTCCAACGCCCGGATAGTATACCTAATGTTCGCTTCACAGAAGACAAAGCGTCTCATGGGAGATATAAGGGATCTTGCCGACCTAGTAGTAGTCAAAGCATTGCCTCGCTGGGAAGCGAACCTGATAATCGAGGCGTTGAACATAACCGATAGGGCTGTTATAGAGGAGCTCATGAAGCTGTACGATTTGGCGTTCATATACGGAGATAAGAGCCGGGGCATAGGAGTTGCAAACGATAAGGCCGGGCTGATCCGGTTCGATCCACCCAGCCGCATCATAGACCCAAGCTACGAGGCACCGCCAGAGGAGAGAGAAGAGAAGGCCAAGCAGAGCATGAAGCGCTTAGGAAAGAGAAAGATTCTCGACTCTGTAGAGCGTAGGTGCGTGACGCGGAACTGCAGGGTGACTATCCCGGCTGAATGGCTCGAGGAGCTGCCCCGGGAGAATGGGGCCTGGCAGTTCACGCTTGAGCGTGTCGTTCTTGAGGACGGCTCGGCGGGGTTTCTACTCCGGCCCCGGGTTCAGCAGAAGAGGCGGGGGCTGCTGGGCGGGCTGCTCCCCTTCTAGATTCGCCCAGTAGTAGCGGAGAGGCGGGTTGCAGAGGAGAACCCTACTACTAGGCCTGGGCGGGGCCGGAGCAGGCGCTGCTGCCGCCGTGCTAGTAGCACTACTACTATTCCAGCCTGCCGCTGAAACAGCCATGGCCGCGCTGGAGATACTGCCGGTGCTCAAGGTATACAAGAACGGCGAGCTGGTCTACATGAAGGTTGGTGACCCGCCGCTCGAGAACTGGGCGAAGGTGCTCGCCGCAATACTGACGAATCAGGGGCAGACGCTGATAACGAGCGACGGCGGTGGCGTTACACTAAACCACGGGGATGGCCTAGACGCGCTCGTTGGTAGATCCGATAACGGCGCCCTAACGGCGCCGCCGGTGGTTGTCGCGGGCCAGCTTAGTAGTGAACTGACATACAATACTTACTGGTTCGACGAGGCCTACACAGCGCCGATAACAACACTAGGCACCGGCTGGCAAGAGAACATGGGAGAGTACGTGATAAAGATCAAGGGCACAGTGACATTTGACTCCAACACTACCATAAACGTTGTGGGTCTTGCGATAAGGCCTGTGGTAGACACCTACCAGAGAACCGTACTTGTGTTTGCGGACAAGTTGCCAGAGCCTATAGATGTTAGCAGCACAGATAGCTTGACCATAGTCTATGAGATCCACATTAAGTGGCCTAGCACGGGCTAAGGGTGAGAAGTGTTGAGGCGGGTGGCCCTACTCAGTTTTTCCCTGGCATTCCTCTCGACACTCGCAGTTCTAGCTGCTGCCGCAGAGCTGGGGCTGAGCGTGTCCAGCGTGTTTGACTGGTTCTACAACGTGACTGTCAGGCTGGGATTCAAAGCCCAGCCTGCGCCAATTGTGGCCTGGGACTACGCTCTAATGGGAAGCAGCGGGGGCAAGGCAGTAGCTGCGGACGGCTTCAGCTTGGCCTATAATCTGAGTGTTGACGTGAACACGACTGCTGCCAGCCCGGACACAGTGGTTGAAGTCGCCGCGTCCACTCCAACCGTCTCCGTCTACGGGGCGGAGCCCCGGCAGCTCTTCGTCGTCTACGCTAACGGGACTATGAGCGCTCTAGGCGGCGGTGGCGGGCAGCAGGTATGTGCATCTCCCAGGGAGTGCGGCCTCGAGCTTGGCTGGGGCCGGGTCTACTACACCGACGCGATGGGCAACCCGGCTAGCCCCGCCGCGGGGAAGCAGGTGCTGATCCACTTCCCGATACACGCCAGCCCCCAGGGCAGGTATGGTAAGGCGCTGGTGCTGGTAGAGGTTCACAGGTATGATCCCAGCTACGGCACGGTGATAATCGATGAGAACATGGCGATAGGCGTGAGCTGGGCCCTCGTAGGCGACGGAATAGAGGTGACACTACTCTGGTGGCCCAAGGATCCCGGCACATATCTCATAAGGGCCTACGTCTGGAACGGGTTCCCGGGCCAGGTAGAGGAGTGGGAGAGCTACATCGAACCCCTAGAGCTGGTAGTGAATATCCCCTAGTTTTTGCCCTGGTCAAAACCTAGGCGACGAGCTATCTCTCCCATTATCCTCAGCGAGATAGACCTGGAGCCGCCGCCTTAGCTCGGGGAGTATCTTCTCGACGTAGGCCTGGTCTGCGCGTAGGACTATCTTGCTGTAGTTGGTGAGGCCGACCACGTTCTCTATCTTGGCGTAGCGGTTCTGTATTAGCTCGCGGAGCTCCAGGTCTATCTCCAGGTCTTCCATGAGCTGGTAGTGGTGTTTGCGGAGCATCTTGGGCGGTGCCAGGTCTAGGCCACTGCGCCTGCGTATATTCCTGACGTAGTAAGATAGGCGGCGCGCCGAGGGCGGCTCGCCATGCCACGCCCTGGCCTCTTCGAAGACCTCGCGGGGGAGCCAGAGGAACTCGCAGCGCTTCTTGCCGCGGTTGAAGTGCAGCGCCACTCTCACGGCGTCTCCCAGCTCCACGTATCCTGTTTGCTCTAGGCTCCGCTGGTGGCTTACGGGCTTCAGGCTGGCCGCCGCTCTCACAAGATATTCTGCCTCTTCCGCCCTGGCGCCAGAATAGTACATTATCTTGTAGAGTAGCGCGTAGCCGTGCTGGCCTGCGGCCTCGAGGTAGTCTATGGTGAACCGTATCTTTTCGGCCTCTACCGCGGGGGCCTTGGCCTTGCGCAGGCTCCTCTGGCCCCGCACTAGGGCGTAGATGCGCTCGCGCTCCTCTAGCGTTATGCTGCCGGTCTCCCAGAGGAAGCTGGCTATCTTGCGTATGAGGTTGGCGTACCACTTGCTCCTCTTAGCCAGCTCGGTTATAGAGTCGGGGGTTAAGACCTGGGGGAGCTTCGAGTAATAGCGCATATAGTCCTCGAGGGTTCTAGCCTCGACTTTACCGCTGAGCCAGTCCCTAAACCTGTTAGCATCCGGTAGAAGGATTTTCCAGGCCTGGGCTGAAGGCTCCGAGCCTTCCCTGGAGAAAATCTCGTTTCGATTCCTGTCTTGGCTCGGGACTCCTAAGCCGGTGGTCGGGGGTTCAAATCCCCCCGGGCCCGCCACTCTATCACCACCATTCTTCACGTACGCTATGAAGCCACTGGCACAGTCTAACCTAGAATTATACACGAGTATCTCGCCGAGGACAGCAGCATATATCTGGACACCATACCCTTATAGGTTACTACGGTGGCCTCTAGCCTTGAAACTAGACACTGCAAAGATCCTGGCAGTCGCCGGCCTCATCCTCTCCATGCTCTCGTTCATACACGCCACGCTGGGCCTCGTAGGACTAGTCCTATACCTTGCCGGGATGTATCATATAGGCCAACACTACAACAAGCGAGAAGTGTTCCGCTACGCCCTAGTCTCCACCGTAGGCTTCACCGCAGCCCTCATAGCCATAGCACTGCTCGTCGGCCTAGGAGCCCTCCTCGGAACCCTCGCAGCCGGGCCCATGGGGGTCGGCGCGAGCATAGCAGCCGGCCTAGCCCTAGCCTACATAGCCATACTGCTCATGGGCAAGTACAAGCGCGACCTAATGAGGACACTCGCGCCCCACAGCAGCAGCATAGCTGAATGGGCCGCCCGCCTCTACTGGTACGGGGCAATACTCGCCATACTCCTGGTAGGCCTAGCACTACTACTCATAGCCCAGGTACTCGAAGCAATAGTACTAGCGACACTTAGGCCCACCAGGACACCAGCCGGAAGCTCGGGCACGCTCTAGTAGCTGTCCTGTACCTGCTCTAGCGGCTAACCGGCACTATTCTAGAAGCGAAGCAGTAATTGAGACAGCCGCGGTCCGTACGCTGGTCCTAGGATTTGGGCTTCACGGCTACTAGGAGTATTGTACGCCCCCACTTCTTAACAGTCTTAAGCTCCCTCGCCCTGGAGTATGCTGCCGCTCTCTTCCCGTTATCCCATACAAAGAGTATGCCAGTACGCCAGTCGGTACCCTTCATGTAGCTCATGAGCTGTTCTACACCACGATCTACTACAGATGCAGACGATGTTAGCTTAACCTCTATGGGGACCTCCACCCTGCCTCGCGGTTTCCTCACCACCAGATCCGGCCTGGCACGGCCACCAGTATAGTTGACATAGTACCTCTTAGAGGCTAGGTAGAGGTAGAGGAGACCATGCAGGCAGTTTTCGTTCTCGGGCTCGATGGGGACTAGGCGAGGAAACTCTCCTCCAAGAAGCGAGGCGAGTTCCTCAGCAATGCCCATGTGCTCACCTGTTTACACTAGAACTCCTCCACTCTATTCTATATACATATACGCATCTATACTAGATATACTCGATGTGCTACAGTAATACCACATTAAAATGATCATGTCTGCCTCCTTAGCTAGAGATAAGAAGCTACAACGCTAGCTCGATGAACACCTAAATAATGGTAATACATCCTTGTTGTGATGTTGCCATATTACTACATGGGCTCCACTTAGTGTATTCTAGGCTTGTATATATAGAGCTGGGTCCTGGGTATACTTGTTCTGGTGCTGTGTGTGGCTGGCTCACTCCGGCTGGAGCTGGACGGCGAGGCTGCTAGGGCTCTCGAGAGCCTAGCAAGGGCGACAGGAAGGCCGGCCAGAGAGGTTGTCGAGAGGCTGATCTACGCGGCGAGTGGTATCGTGGAGCCGGTGCCGCCTAGCAGTCTTGCCCCTGGGCAGCTGAGCCTCAGCATGCTTGTACGGCTAGTTTCCTCCTCGGCGCTGCTGGCCGAGTTCATAGACTACGCTGTGTTTAGGGGGTTCCTGGGCCTCCTGGAGACTATGAGCGTGGAGAATGTGGTGTGCTACGTCCCAAGCAAGGAGCTACAGGAAAAGGGCTGCAGTGCTACCAACGGCGCGTCCATAGAGCTCGTGGCCTCGGGAGACGAGGCCCCCTTTAGCAGCCTTAGCCTCGGCGTGGTGTTCCCGGCTGACGGCCACTCGCACGCCCAAGTGGAGGTCCAGGGCGACGTCATCGTAGAGGTGCCGGAGGGCGTTGGCCTGGAGGAGGCTGTGAAAATTGCTAGAAGGGTTGTAGGCTATGCCCGGAGGACCCGGCTCTACCGGGAGCTCGAAGACTACCTAGCGAGTGACGGCGACATGTACTACTACAGCGTGGACATCAACGTAGAGGGCGAGGAGCCCCTGGACAGGGACGGTGGCTACGTGGCTGTGGCCGTGGAGGTTGAGGCTGAGGGTCTCCCGGGGCTTCTTCTCCCGTTTGACCTGGCCCCGGTGCTGGGGCTCGCCCGCTATATCAGGGTGAGGCTCGGGGAGAAGCTGGCGCGCAGAGGCTAGTCTCTTAGCTGGCTTAGGCGCTGTCCTATCCTGTACATGGGCTTGTTTTTGCGTCTTTCTTTCCTTACTGCCTCGGACGACGTGTTGTCGTGCGCCGGCTCGGCTGTGGGACTGTATTTTGGGGGCCTGGGGCGTAGTGTAGAGGGGAGGCCTCCTCCGCTCTACTCTGTGTCTCTGGTGCTGGGCTGTGGCTGGGCTCGAGGACAGTCTACGGGGCTTCCTGGTGGAGTTGATCCGTACTGCTGTTACGCGGCTTCCCCGTGACGTGTATGAGGCGTTGGAGAGGGCGCTGGAGGCTGAGGAGAACCCTGTGGCCCGGCGGCAGCTGGAGGCTATGCTGGAGAATGTGAGGCTCGCTGTCCGGCTTGGGAGGCCGTTGTGCCAGGATACGGGTACTCCGGTCTTCTACCTCCGGGTGGGTGACGGGTTTCCGCTCCGTAGCAGGCTCTACGAGGTCGTCGCGGAGGCTGTACGGGAGGCTACCCGGGTTGTGCCGCTGCGGCCTAACGCTGTGGACCCGTTGAGGGGCAGGAATAGCGGCGATAATACTGGCCGCTATGTGCCCTGGGTGGAGGTCGAGCTTGTCCCCGGCGACGGGCTGGAGGCTGTGTTCGTGGCTAAGGGTGGTGGGAGTGAGGCGCCTACGCGGCTAGTCATGGCGCTGCCGCTGCGGGGCTGGGAGGCGGTCAGGGAGGCTGTGCTCCGGGCGGTGGCGGAGGCTGGGCCTAAGCCGTGCCCGCCATTCGTGGTGGGCGTCGGCATTGCTGCTGGGGGTGACCAGGCTCTCTCCCTGGCTAAGCGTGCCGCGTTGTTGAGGCCTCTTGGGTCGCGGCACCCTGACCCAGAGGCTGCGCGGCTGGAGGAGGAGCTCCTGGAGGAGGTTAACCGGCTGGGGTTAGGGCCCCATGGCTTCGGGGGCCGGGTGACCGCCCTGGACCTCCACATCGAGTACGGGTTCCGCCACCCCGCGACCTACGCTGTGGGGGTAGTGTTCAGCTGCTGGGCGCTCCGCCGCGCTAGTGGCGTGTTCGAGCCGGACGGCTCATGGAGGATAACCTCGGAGCACATCTAGCCCTTGTAGGGGGCCTGGTGGCCGTGTCCCGTGTCTATCGTCTCTCGACCCCGCTTGGGGAGGACGAGGTCCGCCGTCTACGGGCTGGTGACGTGGTCTACCTCTCGGGGCTCGTGTTCACGGCGCGTGATGCGGCGCACCGCAGGATAATCGAGGTCCTGGAGTCTGGTGGGGAGCTGCCCTTCCCGACCCGGGGCCTCGCAGTCTACCACGCGGGCCCGGTGGCCCGGAGGCGCGACGACGGTGGATGGGAGATACTCGCGGCCGGGCCCACTACGAGCGCGCGTATGGAGCCGGTTGAGCCGGATTTCATCAGGCTTACCGGCGTCCGGATGGTGATAGGCAAGGGTGGTATGGGCCGGGGGACTGCGGAGGCTTGCCGCCGCTACGGCGCTGTCTACGCCGTCTTCACTGGGGGCGCCGCTGTGCTGGCGGCGAGGGCTGTGGAGAGGGTTGAGGCTGTCTACTGGCTCGAGGAGCTGGGCATGGCTGAGGCTGTCTGGCTGCTCCGTGTCCGCGACTTCGGCCCCCTAACGGTGGTGATCGACTCGACGGGGCGTAACCTCTACGACGAGGTCATGACCCGGGTCCGGGAGAGGCTAGAGGAGCTACTGGGAGGCGCCGGGGGCGGTGGTCGAGGTAGTTGAGCACGATGTGCTCGTGATAGGCTCGGGGCTCGCGGGGCTACGGACTGCCCTGGAGATCAAGCGGAGCCCTGGCGGCGACAGGGTAGACGTGGCTATCGTCAGCAAGGTCCAGCTGATGAGGAGTCATAGCGTGGCCGCGGAGGGCGGCACCGCCGCCGTACTCTACCCCGAGGAGGGCGACAGCGTCGCGCTCCACGCCTGGGACACTGTTAAGGGCAGCGACTTCCTCGCCGACCAGGACGCTGTCTGGACTATGGTGAAGCTGGCGCCGGAGGAGATACGGCTGCTAGAGCGCTGGGGTATGCCCTGGAGCCGCCGGCCCGACGGGAGGATAGCCCAGCGGCCCTTCGGCGGCCACAGCTTCCCGAGAGCCTGCTACGCGGCCGACAAGACCGGGTTCTTCGAGATGCAGACCCTCTACGGCAGGCTCCAGGCCTTCGACGGCTGGACACGGTACGACGAGGTCTACGTGACCAGCATCATCGTCGAGGACGGCTGGTTCCGCGGGGCCACGGCCCTGGACCTCCGGAGCGGCGAGCTACTCGTGTTCAGGGCGAGGGCGGGCGTAATCGCGACCGGGGGCGCGGGCCGGATCTACAAGTTCACGACCTACAGCCACTCCAGCACCGGCGATGGGCTCGCGATGGCTCTCCGGGAGGGGATCCCCCTCAAGGACATGGAGTTCATACAGTTCCACCCCACGGGGCTGGTGCCGAGCGGGATACTGATCACTGAGGGCGCCCGTGGCGAGGGCGGCTACCTCGTCAACGCCAAGGGAGAACGGTTCATGAAGCGCTACGCGCCGGAGCGGATGGAGCTAGCTCCCCGCGACGTGGTCTCGAGGGCCATCATGACCGAGATAATGGAGGGCCGGGGGCTACGCGACGAGTTCACCGGGCTAGACTACGTGCTCCTCGACCTCCGCCACCTAGGCGAGGAGCGGATAAGCGAGCGGCTCCCCGCGGTCAGGGAGATAGCAATCAAGCACGCCGGGGTAGACCCCGTTGAGGAGCCTATCCCGGTGCGCCCTGTAGCCCACTACACTATGGGCGGGATACACACGGACAGCTACTACCGCGTCCTCACAGCCGAGGGCCGCTGGGTACGCGGCCTGTGGGCCGCGGGTGAGGCTGCCTCTGCGAGCATCCACGGTGCTAACCGGCTAGGCTCGAACAGCACCATAGAGTGCCTTGTCAGCGGGAGGCTTGTGGGCCGCCAAGTGCTCCGCTTCCTGGAGAAGCACCCCGAGGCCCTCAGGGGGCCTAGCAGGGAGAGGGTGGAGAGGGAGGAGAAGTGTGTCTACGACGAGTTGCTGAAGCGGGAGAGCGGGGAGAGCGTCTACGAGGTCCGCGAGCGGCTACAGGAGACGATGGACCGCTACGTATACGTCTTCCGCGACAGGAGTGGCCTCGAGGAGGCAGTGCGCCGGATAAAGAGGCTACGCGGGGCTATGAAGAACGTCTATCCCCATGACAAGAGCAGGGTGTACAACACCGACCTAGTGGCCGTGCTCGAGACCGCTAACATGCTTGACGTGGCGCTGGCCGTGGCTGTCTCGGCGCTCGCCCGGACCGAGAGCAGGGGCGCCCACTACCGGGTTGACTACCCCCGCCGCGACGACGAGAACTGGCTGAAACACACGCTGGCCGTGATGAACGCGAACGGTGAGATCGAGCTGGGCTACACCCCGGTCCGGATAACCACCTGGAAGCCCGTAGAGAGGAGGTACTAGATCAGCCTAGAGGGGATGCAGGAGTGGCTAGACTACGTGTCCCGAACAACCCGGAGAGGCTCGCATACCGGCTGCACCGGGTCACCGGGCTCATACTGCTAGCCTACTTCATGGCCCACGCTGTGTCTATGGGCGGGATGCTGGCTGGCTACACCTGGCTAGCAGAGCCCGCGGCCGCCATAGTCTCGTCAAAGACCCTCCGCTTCGCCGTAGCCGCTGCAGCAGCGTTCCACGGGCTCAACGGCCTGAGGCTCATACTGGTAGAGGCTCTAGGACTCGGCCTAGGCAAGCCGGGGATACCCCGGCCACCCTACATATCCACAAGTCTACGCTCGGCACAACGACTGCTACTCCACTTTGTTGTCGTCCTCGCAGGCCTAGCCGTCGCCCTAGCAGCCTACCTACTCATAGCATGGTGATGGGCCGTGGCGTCGTGGGGTTGGAGGCTTGAGGCGCTGCGGCAGCTGCTCAGCTATGTTGCTGCAGCCTTGCTGGCAGTAGCTCTACCCCTCCACCTCCTAGAACACGTTCCTGTTGACTGGCTCCGACAGCCCCCGAGGCCCTGGGTCCTCTGGACAGTCCTCCTGGCCGCGGGGTTTCATGGGCTCAACGGGCTCCGCAGTATACTGCTCGAACGTGTCCACGGTAGACGGGGCCGGGCAGTTGTTGAGGCGTTGTTCTGGATCCTCCTAGCCCTCGTTGTGGCTGTTGGCGCCACAGGACTAGCCAGGACAATAGGGTGGTGAAGGACCGTGACCGGGGAAGAGCGTAGGGAGCTAGTGCTCAGGGTGCATCGCTACAGCCCCGAGGAGCGCCGGAGCTGGATCCAGGAGTACAGGGTGCCCCTCTACCGCGGCATGACGGTGCTCGACGCGCTACTCTACATCAAGCAGCGTCTGGATCCGACCCTCGTATTCCGCTATAGCTGCCGGATGGGCACCTGTGGTAGCTGCGGTGTACTCGTAAATGGGGAGCCTCAGTTGGCCTGCCAGACCCAGGTAGCCAGTATAGCAAAGGACAATGTGGTCGAGGTTGGGCCGCTGCCCGGCTACCCTGTAGTGCGGGACCTCGTCATCGACATGACCCGTGTCTTCGAGAATCACCGCCGTGTGAAACCCTACATAGTCCGCCGCGACCCCCGCGAGGTAGAGGAAGCACCCCGCGAGTTCCTGATGACCCCGGAGCAGCACCTAGAGATATACCAGTTCAGCCTATGTATAATGTGCGGGCTCTGTAACGCCGCCTGCCCCGTATACCACGCGAACCCTCGTTATCTGGGCCCCCAGGCCCTGACGCAGGCGTATCGTTTCATCGTGGATGTACGCGACGAGGCCGCGGAGGAGCGTATAGCGTTAGTCGCGAACCCCGACGGCTGCTTTGGCTGCCACTTCGCCGCCAGCTGTAGCGCAGTCTGCCCCAAGGCAGTAGATCCTGCTGGCGCGATACAGAGGCTACGCAGCATAGCGATACGTGCATCCCTAGGCCTATGGAGGAAGAGAGCCAGCAAAGTGGCGCCGCCACTAGAGAAGCCGCTACGAAGGGTAGAAGCCAGCTATCCTACCGGGAACCTGGTAGAGGGAGCCGACCCCGAGGAGGAGGCCGCGCGGCCAGTACAGCTCGACATAGACCCCGAAGAACTATGACCGCGAGGTGCTGAATTTGTCCCCTGGGGTTCTGTTTATCCCGTGGAATCGAGGTCATAGGAGTAGCTCGTCTATACTGCCTGTCTCTACTTTGCCGTTCTCGACTAGTACTGCGCGGCTAGCTATCCGGGCTGCGAGGTAAGTGTCATGCGTCGCTATAGCTGCTCCAGTACCACTGCTAGCTAGCTTCTCGAGGACGTTGAGGAGTAGACGGCGCTTCTCCCGGTCAAGGTGGGCGAAGGGCTCGTCTAGAAGGAGTATCTTAGGCTCGACGGCTAGCGCTCGGGCTATCGCGACTAGCTGCTGCTGGCCCCTGGAGAGCCCCGTGGCTGGTCTGTCTAGGAGCCCGTCTATACCTAGGAGTCTTGCTGCCTCCAGGGCGCGGCGCTGAGCCTTCTCGCGGTCTAGGCCTCTTATGCGGAGCCCGTAGACTATGTTGTCGAGGACTGTGCCACGGATGAGTATGGGTCTCTCGTGTACGTAGACTATTCTCCGGCGGAGTGCGAGCCTCTCGGCCCCAGGGGCCTCCCAGAGGTCACGGCCCCAGGCCTCTACGCGGCCGCGCATCGGCCGGTAGATCCCGGCGGCTATCTTCATGAGTGTCGTCTTGCCGGCGCCGTTGGGCCCGACTATGGCTAGCACTTCGCCCTCACGTATCTCGACGTCTATGCCGCGTAGGACCCAGTTGTTGTCGCTGTAGCGGTACCAGACATCCTTGAGCCTTATCATGGCTGTCCTAGCCTCCGGACGAGCCTTAGGCCGAGCGAGACAGCGACCATGATTACTACGAGGATCGCGCCAAGGCTTACTGCGTCCTCGAACTCGCCCTTAGACACCTCCAGGGCTATAGCTGTAGTGAGGGTGCGGGTGTAGCCTCGTATATTCCCGCCAATCATCAATGCTACGCCTAGTTCTCCTACTGCCCGGGAGAAGCCCATTACGAGGGCCGCTACTAGGCCGGGCGCTGCCTCGCGGACTGCTAGGGCCATTGCCTGGGCCTCACTGGCGCCGAGGCTGAGAGCTAGCTCCCCGTAGGTCTCGACTGCGCCGCGGAGAACCCGGTAGGCGACGCTCACTAGGAGCGGTGTTATCAGTACAGCCTCGCCTACTATTATGGCTGTAGGGGTGTAGAGCAGGTTCAGGAAGCCAAGAGGCCCCTGGCGGCTTAGGAGAAAATAGAGTAGGAGACCGACCAGCACTGTGGGGACGCCGACTAGCGCCTCTGTAACCGCCGTTACTGCCTGTAACCTCCTCTTTGCAGCCATCATGTACGCTAAGGGGAGGCTCCATAGGGCTGCTAGTAGGGTAGCTGTACCCGAGACGTATAACGAGCGTAGCGTAATGTCCGCGAGTTCGTTGCCCATCATAGCGTGTCTAGCCTCGTCCAACAGCGGAGAGCGCTGTGGCCCGGTGGGCGATTTTTAGCCCTTGGCTAGCATTTCCCAGGCCGCCTGTAGCTCCTTCTCGTGGCCCTCAGCGGGGTAGAATAGTGGCTGCCCGTACTTGTCGACACCGTAGCGGCCTATGAGATTCTGGTTGTTGTAGACGAATTCTGCGAACTTCTCAGCGTACTCGCGTTCCTTCCCGGTACAGCTTGTCACCAGGTATATGCTGTAGATGTTGATTAGCTCGGTGCTGTTGCTGTATAGGAGTTCTATCCCTGGCAGCTTACCGTCCTTCTTCAGCTTTAGGTAGGTACCGATGTCGCTGAGCGTGTAGGCGCCAAGCTCGCTAGCCATGACTAGTGTCTGTGACATGCCCTGGCCGCTCTCGAGGTACCAGCTCCGCCCCCGCGGGTCTAGGCCAGCGAGCTTCCATATACTCATCTCCTTCACATGGGTACCCGAGTTGTCGCCGCGACTCACGAACTTTGCCTTACCTGCCTCGCCTGCCTCGTATATCCTCCGGAAGGCGTCAACAGCATTCTCTGCCATCTTCACGTTAGCGGGGTCGTCTGGAGGCCCAACTATTATGAAGTAGTTGTAGGCGAATATCTTGTGCCCGGTTATCACGCCCTTCTCCATGTACTGCTTCTCGAGGCTAGGAGCGTGCACGAAGACCATACACGCGTCTCCGCGTTCAGCCCGGCGCAGCGCCTCACCGCTCCCCACAGCTATGAAGTCTATCTCCACATTTGGGTACTTTTCTTTGAACTTGTCAGCTAGATAGTCTAGGAGCCCTGTCGCGTAGAGGCTAGTAGTCGTAGTCACTCGTACACGAACCGGCTCCGAGCTACTCCCCATCGCTATGTATAGTGCTACTGCAGCGGCCGCTACGAGGATTATAGCCGCTATGAGTAGCTTCCGATCCATCTTGCCTCAACCGCTTGGGGTTAACCTCATGTGGGCGAAATTTATCCGTTACCCGATACCCGGTAACGGGATAACCGGACGCGTACAGCTCTAAGAGCTGCA
The DNA here is from genome assembly GCF_001412615.1 of Pyrodictium delaneyi. Classification (NCBI taxonomy): domain Archaea; kingdom Thermoproteati; phylum Thermoproteota; class Thermoprotei; order Desulfurococcales; family Pyrodictiaceae; genus Pyrodictium; species Pyrodictium delaneyi. Next base: position 1,913,197 of record NZ_CP013011.1, read on the forward strand.
GAGACACTAACCAGTAGCCTGGAAAACCAAGGCACCCCTACAGTGTACTTCGAGTCCGCTGGAGGAGGGTAATGTGGACGAGCTCACCGCCAGGTACACAGTAGTCATTGAGAAGAATGGCGAGCCGGTGCTAGACGCTACGCTGGCTGCCTTACTCCGCGGAGTACGGGAACACGGCTCCCTGCTAGCCGCAGCAAGGGCTCTCGGCATACCCTATTCGCGGGCCTGGGACCAGTTAAGCAGGGCTGAGAGGCTGCTAGGAGCAAAACTCGTCGAGACGTGGAGGGGAGGGGCCCGCCGCGGCGGAGCCCGGCTAACACCGCTCGCTGAGAAGCTGCTAGCCCTCTACGAGGAGGCCGAGGCCCGGCTAGAGCGCTGTATAGGTCCACAAGCGCCCCGGGTAGTAGCGGCTGGGCAGCCCGACCTAGTAGTCGCCCATAGTCATGACCCGCTCTTGAGCCTCGTAATGGACCGGCTCCGCGAAGAGGGTCTCCGGGTCGAGAGCATCTGTGCGGGCTCTGGGCACGCGCTCGCAATGCTCTCGCTAGGCGAGGCCGATGCCGCGTGCATACACCTCTACGACCCCGTTACCAGGGAGTATAACCGGCCTTACCTCGAAAGATACTGGCTCGGCGACGCCGTGCTACTTGGCGGGTTCCAGCGCCAGCTAGTCCTAGCTCTGCGCCCTGGCCTGGAGGTTGCGAGCCTAGACGAAGCCCTCGAGATGATAGTTCGGGGTGAGCTCCGGATAGTCAACCGGAACCGGGGCTCCGGCACCAGGGTGCTCCTCGATCATTTGCTTCAAGAGACTGCGAGGAAGCTAGGCCTCGAAAAACCGATGGTCAAGGGCTACGATAACATAGCCTATACTCACACGGAGGCGGCTCGCGAGGTAGCGCTAGGCCGTGCCGACGCAGCCCTAGTACTCCGCTATGTTGCTGAGAGCCACGGGCTCCCCCACCTGCACGTGGCCTGGGAGCGCTACGAGTGCTACGCCCCCAAGGAGAGGGCGGAGCGGAATGCTGTCCAGAGACTTGCAGAGCTCCTGGACTCGGAGTGGCTCAATACACTTGTAGAGAATAGCCCCGGCTACAAGTCACTACAGGGATAACTATATGGCTTGGATCGTGGACTTGTAGGCCCTTGGGAATCCCACTAGTTGATAGGGTAGCGAGTGTTTATTGCTCCTAAGAGGCCTAGCTACACTAGCTGGCATGAGGAGGTTTGAGCGGCGAAAAGATAGACTGGTATTCTATCTCCCGTAGGCTACACAAGCTCTACGAGGGAAAGATAGAGGTCATCCCGAAGGTCCCAGCTGGTAGACAGGAGGACTACGCTATATGGTACACACCTGGCGTCGCGGGCCCAGCGCGGGAGAACGCTGAGGATCCCGAGCAGAGCTTCCACAATACATGGCGCTGGAACGCGATAGCCGTGGTCAGCGATGGCACACGCGTCCTCGGCCTAGGCGACATCGGGCCAGAGGGCGCCCTCCCAGTCATGGAGGGTAAGGCGCTACTCTTCAAGGCGCTTGGCGGCGTGGATGCCGTCCCCCTAGTACACCGCGCCCGGGATCCCGAGAAGTTCCTAGAGCTGCTAGAGCTCATCGAGCCCAGCTTCGGCGGGATAAACCTCGAGGATATTGAGAGCCCTAAGTGCTTCTATATCCTGGACGAGGCCCGGCGGAGGCTCGAGATACCAGTCTGGCACGACGACCAGCAGGGCACAGCCACGGTAACGCTCGCCGGGCTGATAAATGCTGCCAAGTTGACGGGGAGAAGACTCCAAGAGATGAAGATCGCTATAATAGGCGTTGGTGCCGCCAACGTAGCTCTCTACAGGCTCTTGCGCGCCTACGGGGTTCCCGCCGAGAATATTGTGGCCGTGGATTCGCGGGGCGTCCTCCACAGCGAGAGACCAGACATAGAGAGGCTACGGGAGAGCAACCCGTGGAAGTACCGAATAGCTATGGAGACCGACGGTGGCTGGAACGGGCTAAGAGGCGGCGGCATAGCCGAGGCTCTCGAGGGCGCCGACGCTGTAGTGGCAGCGTCGCGGCCGGGGCCGGGTGTGATAAAGAAGGAGTGGATAAGGAGGATGAATCGGGACCCGATAGTCTTCGCTGAGGCCAATCCTGTGCCCGAGATATGGCCGTGGGAGGCCCGCGAGGCCGGAGCCAGAATTGTGGCGACTGGGAGAAGCGATTTCCCCAATCAGGTGAATAACAGCCTCGCGTTCCCGCCTATATTCCGGGGCGTACTGGACGTAAGAGCCCGGACTATCACCGACGAGATGGCTATAGCCGCGGCAGAGGAGCTAGCCAGGTACGCAGAGGAGAAGGGGCTACATGAGGACTACATTATCCCCACGATGGAGGAGTGGGAGGTCTTCCCCAGGGTCGCGGCCGCTACAGCAGCTAAGGCCGTAGAGCAGGGGGTAGCGAGGCTCAAGCTCAGCTACGAGGAAGAGCTGGAAAGAGCAACCCGGATAATACACTCAACACTAGAGAAGATAAGGATGCTGCGTGAGGCTGGCCTAGTGGCGCCGCTACCCGAGGATGTCGAGAAAGCTATCCAGGGGCTCCGGCGGAGCCGTGCCCAGGGGTAGCCGCGCGGGCTAGCTCCCGGAGCTTTTCCTTTAGCCCACCCGCTCTCAGCAGTTCTAGCAGCATCCCCGGCATTGGCCGAGCTCTGGCAACTGTCTCGCCCCCTACTCGTATCTCGCCGGTCGACAAGTCTATCTCCACATAGTCTCCATCCCTAACCCTTCCACGTAGCCCGGGGGCCTCAAGGACTACCAAGCCATTGTTGAGGGCATTCCTGTAGAATATCCTATGGAAGCTCTCGGCGACCACCGCTACTACGCCAGCCGCCTTGAGGGCTAGCACTGCGTGCTCTCGGCTACTCCCATAGCCGAAGCCACGACCCGCCACGATCACCACAGGCTTCTCTAGCGCGTCTAGTCTCCTACGTATCTCCGGGGCATCCTCGAAGACGTGGCTCGCGAGCTCCCTAGGGTCTGTGCTGTGTAGGTACCTCGCTGGTATGATCGTGTCCGTGTCTATGTTGTCGCCCACTATGAGGGCCCGGCCCTCTACCCTGTCCTCGGGCACCGCCGTGCACCCCCAAGGTCGGCGCTACAGGCTAGGAGGCTGTATGCGTAGAGGACTCCGCCCCTCTCGGCTATTCGGCGATGCCTCTCTGCCACGCTTTCTGGTATCTTCCAGCGCTTCCGGCGCTCCTCTAGCTCTCCAGGGTCTACTAGGAGGTCGAGCCGTCCCTTCTCAGCGTCAACCACCACCGTGTCGCCGGGCTCGACGAGCGCTATAGGTCCTCCCGCCATAGCCTCTGGCGAGACATGACCAATCATGAGCCCCCGGGTGGCGCCGCTAAACCTGCCGTCGGTGACCAGGGCTACCCGGTCGCCGAGACCCATACCGTAGAGCATCGATGTCAGCTGAAGCATCTCCCTCATACCGGGGCCGCCGGCTGGCCCCTCGTAGCGGACTATGACCACGTCGCCGGCCCTTATCTCGCCCGCCTCGAGCGCCTCTATCGCCTCTTCCTCGCTGTTATAGACCTTGGCGGGACCCTCTATCCTGCTCCTAGCAATACGCACCGCCTTGAGCACTGCGCCGCGGGGTGCTAGGCTGCCCCGGAGAACCCGGAGCGGGCTACGCTGCTGCAGAGGCTTGTCGTGCCTCCGGATAGCCGGGCCTAGGGGGGCTGGCGGGAGCTTCTCGAACACCCGGCTCCACGGCTCACCAGTTGCAGCCGGGAGGCTCGCATCGAACACACCCGCTTTTGCTAGCTCGCGTGCCAAGGCCGGCACTCCTCCAGCCTCGTAGAAGTGCTCCATGAAGTAGCGACCACCAGGCTCCAGGTCCGCTAGCCAGGGCGTCCGGGCAAACAGCTCCTCAGCAGCATCTAGGTCGAGGTCTATCCCGGCCTCGGCCGCCAGGGCTGCGAGGTGGAGCAGCGTGTTGGTCGAGCCGCCCGCGGCCGCGTCGACAGCCAACGCGTTAAACAAGGATCCCCTCGTCAGGAACATTGACGCAGTCCAGCCCCTCTTGGCCGCTCTCACGACAAGCCTCCCAGTCTCTCTTGCCACGTGTATCCTCTGAGAGTAGACGGCCGGGACCGCCGCCGCCCCCGGGAGTATGAAGCCGAGTGCCTCAGCCGCTACAGCCATAGTGTTAGCCGTGTACATGGCGGCACAGCTTCCCGGCGTCGGGAGAGCACGCTTCTCGACCTCGCGGAGCTCCTCCATACTCATCTTGCCCGCACGGTAGGCGCCTACGGCCTCGAAGACGTGGCCTACTGCTAGGCAGCAGCCGCCTCCCGGCCTCCGACCAGCAAGCATAGGACCGCCATTGACTATGTAGACGGGGATTTCGTCTCGGAGCCTCGCGGCTGCGAGGAGGGCGCCTGGCATCATCTTGTCACAGGCCGTCACCACGACGATTCCATCCAGCCGGTGGGCCTCGGCAAATATCTCGATGGCGTCCGCTACGTTCTCCCTGGCTACGAGGCTAAATCTCATACCCTCGTGGCCCATCGCTATACCGTCGTCCACCGAGACTGCGCCAGCATATACCGGGACGCCGCCAGCCTCCCGTACCCCCTCTGCGACGGCCGCAGCCAGCTTGTCTAGGAGGAGGTGGCCGGGGACAATCGTGGAAAAGGTGTGTACGATGCCTATCAGCGGCTTGCTTGTGTCGTAGACGTCGCTCTCGTCGAGGCCTGCTGCTAAGAGGAGGCTGCGGTGGGGCGCCCGGTGCAGCCCCTCCCGTACCGCCGCGCTGCGGAGAGCCAAGGCCTAGTCACCGAAGAGGAGGCGGCGCATCTCCTTGCCTACACGCTCTATCTCGTGGCTCCGGGTGTCTTCGAGGAGCTTCTGGAGCCTCGGCATCCCCTTCCTGTACTCCTCTACCCACTCCCTGGCGAACTCTCCGCTGCGTACCCGCTCGGCAGCCTTCTTCATGTTCTCCTTGACCCGGTCGTCTATCACCTTTGGCCCTACTGTCAGGCCACCGTAGCGTGCCGTGACTGAGACACGTTCCAGCATGCCGGTGATACCATACCTCCATATGAGGTCCATTATCAGCTTGGCCTCGTTGAGTACCTCGAAGTACGCGACCTCGGGCTGGTAGCCCAGCTCAACGAGGGTCTCAAAGCCCTTCTTTATCAGCTCCATGAGCCCGCCTACGAGTACTGTCTGTTCGCCTATGAGGTCGGTCTCTGTCTCCTCCTTGAACGTAGTCTCTATGACGCCTGCTCGTGTCGCCCCTATACCCTTCGCTATGGCGAGCGCAGTATCCAAGGCCCTGCCACTGTAGTCCTGGTATACAGCAACGAGCGCCGGGACACCGCGGCCTGCGAGGAACTCCTCCCTGACCTTAGCGCCGGGACTCTTAGGCGCGACCATGACTACGTCTACGAATTCTGGCGGCTTGATCAGCCCGTAATGTACCGTGAAACCGTGCGCGAAGTCTACTGTCATCCCCTCGCGTAGGTGCGGCTCCACCTGGTTCTTCCAGACTTCCGGCTGGACCATGTCCGGTATGAGCATCATTATGACGTCTGCTCTCTTAACTGCCTCGTCCACCCGGTATACCTTGAACCCTTCTTTCTCGGCTAGTTCCCAGCTCTTCCCCGGTCTGAGCCCTACTATGACGTCCAGCCCACTATCGCGGAGGTTAAGAGCCTGGGCTCGGCCCTGGCTACCATAGCCTATGACTGCTATGGTCTTGTCCCGGAGCGGGTCTAGGCTAGCATCTCGATCCGTGTATATCTTCGCCATGGTGTAGTCACCTCCTGCCTTCAAGAGCTACCCATGATCCTTATAGACATATAAGATATATATTCATATATCTAGCTCTTGTTGTGGGGAGAGAGCTAGCCACACAACCCTAAGAAAGAATTACGGAGAGAATATGACGCGTTAGCCGCCAGCCACGTCTACTGCTTAGTGTTTCTCTACGATAGTCTCTTGGCCGCCACCGCGTAGACTTCAGGCATCCTCTCCATCTTGGCTGCTAGCCAGCGCACTTCCTTCTCCTCGCCCACAGCCTCTATACGCATTCTGACGACTCTGCCGTCGAAGCTAGCACTTATGTTGCGGTATTCCAGCTTGGCCCGGCGCGCCATGTTGCTTAGCCTCATTATGGCGTCCATACCATTAAACGCTGATACCTCTATCACGTATATCCCGATGCCTTGTGCCGCCACGTGGTATCACCTCCCAGCTGCTGGAGCAGCTGCTAGCTTCTCCTCGCGGAAAACGAGACTGACATCCTCCATTCCTGGAGGCAGTATTGCGTCTGTCAACCACTCGCCAGGCTTCACCCATGGCAGCACTATGTCCTCGTTGTTGTCTATGTCTACCACGACTATGAGGGGTTCGTTGTTCCGGATTGCGCGGCGTACTGCTGTGTCTATCTCCTCTAGGCTTGCTGGGCGGATCGCCTCTATCCCGTAGGCCTCAGCTATCTTCGTGAAGTCTGGCCACTGGCTATACTCGGTCGCTACTATTCTGCGGTCGTAGAGGAATATCTGCCACTGCTTGACGAGCATCAATGCACGGTTGTCGAACACAGTCACTATTATGGGTAGGTCGTAGTCTCTTACGAGCGCCAGGTTATTCATAGTCATCTGGAAGCTTCCGTCGCCATCGATACAGAGTACTGGGCGGTCCCTCGCGGCTATCTTGGCGCCGAGTGCTGCCGGGATGCAGAACCCCATGGTGCCTAGGCCGGCGCTTGTTACCCAGGTGCCAGGTACGTAGACGTCCCAGTGTATCTCCGACCACATCTGGTGACTGCCCACACCAGTAACAGTTATCGTGTTACGGGGGACGGCTTGTCTGAGCGTCTTCAGCACCTTCCACGGCGCGAACTTCCTCATCCGGGCCGCCAGCTTCTCCATGGCGTCTTCGTAGCGGCGGCGTATCCATAGGAGCCACTCGATGAACCTCTTGTCGCGCTGAGGAACTGCCGGCATTTCGCGGAGTATAGCCTGTAGTGCTTCCCGTGCATCAGCTATGATGCTTACAGCTGGTGGGACGTTCTTGCCATGCTCACTGGGGTCTATGTCTATGTGGATTATTTTCTTCTCACGCAGCTCTGGCTCGAATCTGCCTACAGTCCGGTCGGAGAACCGTGTACCCACGGCAAGTATCACGTCGGCATTAGCGAGTGCTGCATCGGCCTCGGCGCGGCCATGCATGCCAGCTGGGCCCATTACCAGGGGGTGGTCGGCTGGAACAGCATTCTTTCCAGGGAGCGTCGTGACTATCGGCGCTTGCAGCCGCTCGGCGAGCTCGATGACCTCGGCTGTGGCCCCCGACCAGTATACGCCAGTCCCGACGAGGATTACCGGCCTCGAAGCGGCAAGGAGTAGGCGTGCTGCTCTCCTCACGGCCTCGGGGTCGGGGCTCGGCGGCTGGTACTTGGCGAAGTCTATTGGGAGGTACTCGGGCTCGTCTCTTGGCTCGTATTTGGTTAGCTGCACGTCTCTGGGAAGGTCTACGAGTGTTGGACCCGGCCTACCCTCCACGGCTAACCTATATGCTGTACGTATTGCGGGACCTGCCTCCTCCGGCTTCTTTACCTGGTAGGCGAACTTGGTTATCGGTGCTGTTACTCCGACGATGTCGGTCTCCTGGAAGGCGTCTCGCCCAAAGACGCTTGTAGGTACTTGCCCCGTTATGGCCACCATCGGGGCGGAGTCGAAGTACGCGTTAGCTATACCGGTTACCAGGTTTGTCGCACCAGGGCCGCTCGTGGCCAGGGCTATTCCCGGCCTGCGCGCTATTCGGCCGTAGGCGTCGGCTGCATGTGCTGCTCCTTGCTCGTGGCGGAACATGTATATCTCGAAGTCTTCGAGCGCCAGGGCGTCGAAGAGCCCCATTATGCTGCCGCCGGTTACTCCGAAGACTTGCGTTGCACTCAGGTCTTTGAGAATACGAGCTATGTGGTCTACCACGCGAGTTCCATTTTCGACTGCACCCCTCACATAATGTTTGACATCTGGACCACCTCCGGTTACATAGGGACGTTTGACATCGAGACCACCTCCAGCCAGGCCGCGCTACAGCTCAGCCGCTCTAGGAGGCGTCGGGTATCCTGACCCACATTCCTCCCTAGTTAAAACTCTTTCTGTCCCATTCTAACATACGGGAAACAACGCTTAAATAGACGGTTGTGGGCGCCCAGTGTCCCTGGCCCAGCAAGAAAGACCAGCTTCATCGAGCATGAACCGGAGGTGCAGTCGAAAGTGGAACTCGCATAAGGGTCTTCGATACCACCCTCCGTGATGGCGACCAGATGCCTGGAGTAGAGCTCGACTTCTACGACAAGATAGAGATCCTACGCGCCCTCGACGAACTAGGCGTCGACATTATAGAGGCCGGATTCCCGGCCTCCTCCGACATAGACCGCAAAGCCGTAAGAGCTGCCGTCAAGGAAACCTCTAGGGCAAAGATAGCAGCCCTAGCCAGGGCGCATCCACGCGACGTTGACGAGGCTGCTGCCGCCGAGGCTCACATAATCCACGTGTTCATAGCCACGAGCGATGTACACATGAAGTACAAGCTGAGGATGACCCGGAGCCAGGTAATAGAACGTGCCGTCGAGGCCGTAGAGAGGGCGCGAAGCTACGGGGCTACAGTCCTATTCTCCGCTGAGGACGCCACCCGTAGCGACCCTGGGTTCCTTGTGAAGATTTACCGGCGCGTCGTAGAGGCTGGAGCCGGCTACATCAACATACCGGATACAGTGGGCACAGCCACACCCTGGTACATGGAGTGGCTTGTGAGCCTCATAAGGAGGAGTCTACCCAGCTGGGTCTGGATAGACGTACACTGCCACGACGACTTCGGCATGGCCACCGCTAATACACTTGCAGGCGTGAGGGCTGGAGCCGATGGCGTCCAGGTAACCGTCAACGGGTTCGGAGAGAGAGCAGGCAATGCTGCCCTCGAGGAGGTTGTAGCTGCTCTACACTACCTAATGGGCAGGACCACAAGTATCCGCATGGAGCTGCTGACGCCTATCTCGCGGCTTGTAGCCAGCAAGTTCGGCGTTGAGACTCCACCAAACAAGGCTATCGTTGGCCGCAACGCATTCGCCCATGAAGCTGGTATACACGTGCACGGCATACTGAAGAACCCTGCCACTTACGAGCCCTTGCCACCTGAATCTGTCGGCAACCGTAGACGCATCGTGTTAGGCCGTCACAGCGGCCGTGCAGCTGTAGAGTGGGCCCTAAAGAACATCGGGGTAGACCCGGAGCCCGATCTAGTGAAGTATATACTGGATAAGCTGAAGGAATATGCACCAAGGATGAAGAAGGTCAGCGAGGACATAATCGTTAAATGGATAAACGAGTACACGCGACAGGAGCGTGTAAAGACGCCTTACCCCTAAGCCAGCACAGCTGACGAGTAGAAGCCCTGGTCTAGCTCTACTAGTCCTTTTACGGGTTCTAGGCTGAGGTGCCGGGCCTTAACTACTCGCAGTACATGATTAACTGAAGCTCCTAACCTCTCTAGGAGCTTGATCTATGCTACTAGACCATGAGCCTAGGAGCTGCTCCGCTAGGGAGCGGTGTGGGTGAGTTGTGTTGGCTGCTCCAAGGGTGCTGGTTATACCAGGCGATGGTATAGGTCCCGAAATCGTAGAGGCTACTATGTTTATTCTCGAGAAGGCCATGGATCTATATGGGTTCGACCTCGAGATACGCTATGCAGAAGCTGGGGACATTGCCGCTCGCGAGTATGGAGAGCCTCTGCCACACGAGACTCTGGAGCTAGCCCGGAACTGGGCTGATGCTGTGCTCAAGGGGCCTGTGGGCGAGACTGCACGCGACGTCGTAGTCGTCTTGAGGAGGGAGCTGGGAGTCTACGCTAATATCCGGCCGGCTCGTAGCCTTCCCGGTGTCGAGAGCGTTAAACCAATAGACCTGGTCATAGTCAGGGAGAACCTTGAGGACGTCTACGCGGGTATAGAGTTCAGCGTGCCGGGCGCAGCGTTCGCGGTGAAGGTCGTCACTGAGGCGGGGACCCGGCGGATAGCACGGGTTGCTGCGCGTTACGCTTCCTCCCGGACGGGGCGCGTCACTATAGTCCATAAGGCTAACGTGCTCCGTGTCGCCGACGGACTCTTCCGGGATGTAGCACGCCGGGTGCTAGAGGAGGAGGGTATTAGCGTAGACGAGATGTATGTCGATGCCGCCGCGATGGAGATGGTGCGTAATCCTGCACGGTTTGACGTGGTGCTCACAATGAACCAGTACGGCGACATTCTCAGCGACCTAGCTGCACAGGTCGCGGGAAGCCTCGGCCTAGCCCCCTCGGCCAACATAGGCGACGAGAAAGCTCTCTTCGAGCCAGTCCACGGCGCTGCTTGGGACATAGCTGGAAAGGGTGTGGCAAACCCCACAGCAATGATACTGTCAGCTGCCATGATGCTCGACTACCTCGGATACCATGAGGCAGCACACAGCGTCGAGACAGCTGTGGAGCAGGCTCTTGCAGCTGGGCTCGCGACGCCGGATCTAGGCGGAAACCTCTCCACAATGGAGTACGCCCAGGCCGTGGCACGGTTCCTAGCAGCAGGGAAGAGGAGGTGACCCTGGAGCATGGCCAGCCTCGCAGCCCGCATCATAGAGAAGCACGCTGTTGAGAAGCCCCGTGGGAGCGTCGAGCCCGGGGACATAGTCGTAGTCGAACCCGACGCTGTGCTCGTGAACGATGTGACCGGGCTCCTGGCGCTCCGGGTACTAGAAGAGACGGGCGCTGACAGACTCATAGATTGCCGGAGGCAGCGGCCCCGGATAGTATTCGCCTTCGATCACTATAGCCCCGCGCCCACCGCCGCCACAGCTACTGGTCACCGCCGCCTTAGGCTATTCGCCCGAGAGAAGGGCTGCCGGGTTTGGGACGTCGGCTACGGCGTCATGCACCAGGCTGCCGTGGAGGAGCTCGTGGAGCCCGGCTGGCTTGTCTTCGGCGCAGACAGCCACACGATAACCTACGGGGCTCTCTCGGTCTTCTCAACGGGGGTTGGGAGCACCGAGGCAGCCTACGCCATGGCGACTGGTAGGCTTTGGCTACGGGTCCCCGAGCCGCTCTACATTAAGCTCGAGGGCAAGCTACCCGAGGGGATTACGGGCAAGGACCTGGTGCTAACGCTGCTGGGGATCCTGGGCGGCGACGGCGCCATCTATCGCAGCGTAGAGTTCCACGGGCCAGGTGTAGCAACGCTACCGATGCACGACCGGCTCACAGTAGCCAACATGATGGTAGAGGCTGGAGCGAAGACCGCGCTCTTCCCCTTCGACGACACCGCGAGGGAATGGTACCGCGCTACGCGGGGCCGCGAGCCCCCGGAAGAAGCCCGGGAACTGCGTGTCGAGCCTGAACCAGGGACCGACTCTCTGAGCATCAGTCTCGCGAAGCTAGAGCCAATGGTGGCTAAGCCTCTTGCACCCTATAATGTCGCCCCCGTCGCGGAGGTGGAGGGCGAGGAAGTGGACCAGGTGTTCATAGGGAGCTGTACTAATGGCCGCTACGAGGACCTTGAAGCAGCTGCCCGGATACTCAAGGGCCGCCGAGCACGGGCCCGGCTCATAGTGGCGCCGGCAAGTCGTAGGATATACCGTCGGGCGCTCGAGACAGGGGTGCTCGAGATACTCCACGAGGCTGGCGCCGTCATAGCGCCGCCGGGGTGTGCAGCCTGCTTCGGAGCACACATGGGTGTGGCGGGCGACGGCGAGGTCGTGGTCTCTACTAGCAATAGGAACTTCCCGGGGCGCATGGGGAGCCCGAGTGCCAGGGTCTACCTCGCCTCGCCCTACACAGCCGCCGCTGCCGCAGTGGAGGGCAGGATCGTGGATCCACGTGGGCTGCTTAGCTGAGGTCGCCGCAGCTACAGCTCATCTCGAGTACTAGCCGGTGTAGCTCCTCGATTCCTTCACCCTTTAGGGCGGAGACCCTTGGGACCTCGACACGGCGGTTGTACTTGAGCAGTACTCGTAGCATCTCGCGGAGCATCTCGGCGTAGACGCTGCCGGCCTCGCGTAGCGCGCGGGAGACGCGGCCGAAGTCGCGTAGCAGGTCGCCGGTGATCTCTACGTCGGGTACTAGGTCTATCTTGTTTAGCACCGGGGCTGTCTCGAGCCCTAGTCTTAGCTGTACTGCTGTAGCCATGGTTACTAGGAACGCGTAGTCGGCGGGATCCCTAATCACCGAGGCGTCTAGGACGAATACCGCGTAGCTCTCGGGGCTGATGCCCCGGAGGGCCTCGGCGAGCCTCCAGGAGAGGTCACGGAAGAGGAATACCTCCATCTGACCCGGCGTGTCCACGAGCACGTAGTCGGCTTCGGCCGCAGCTATCTTCGACGTTATCTCCTCCAGCCTCTCCGTTACCAGCTCCATGCTCTTGACTAGCGCCCCGTTAGGGCCGAGCCCATACTTCCGTGCAACCTCCCTGGCGTCCACGATGCTCCTCACGTCCAGGCTTGGCTCGTACGGTAGCGTCTCCGCCGCTGGGTCGAGGTTCACAGTGTAGACGCTGGCATCGCCCTCTCGTAGCCACTTGGCGTAGGCTGCTACTAGGGTCGACTTGCCGCTACCTGCAGGCCCCACGAAGACAACTATCACCTTGCCCATGCTGTGTTCCCCTCTCCCGGGTTTCTTCGGGCAGCTTCTGTGCTGTAAGTCTTGCCGCTAGCTGTAGGCCCCTCCCAGGGCTTGATCCCGGGCCCCGTCGTGCCGGGGGAAACGCTTATGCAGGCGTGTTTGCTACATGCAATGTTTGGAGCGCTCGGTAGGAGGTGTACACCAGGATGCCATGGAGATGGGGACGCGGAGGATGGGGCAGAGGAGGCTGGCGGCGTGGCCAAGGATGGGGACGCGGCCGGGCCTGGTGGCTCCAGGCACAGCAGACTAGCGAGTCAAAACAACCACCCCTGCCGCCAACAACCCCGCCAGCACAGGCTAGCCAGCAAACGCCGCCAGCACCACCGGCCACTATAGGGCCCTGGCCGGGCCGCGGGCCCTGGAGCCACCTACCGCCCTGGGAGAGGCCGGGCTGGCTCCTAGGCAGGGGATGGTGTCGCTGGCTATACTGGTGGAGCTGGCTAAGAGACAGGGAGAAAGAAGAGAAAGACGAGACTGGCCAGTAGAGGGGTGCAGCCTAAACCCTTACCCATTTGTTTGCTTCCTTCCCATCTCATCGCTTCCTCTAGGGCCTCTCCTCTACTCCTTATACAACCGTGAGAACCCTATGCTTAGCTCCCAGACCCCTCCGGAAAGAATAGGCATATACCTTTAGCCGCTGGGCTGCCGCGGACGCTAGACACACCCATACACGCCACGCTAATATATGCTCGGCCCCGCATAGCTTCCGTGGCGCCAACAAGGGGCAGACGAGAGAGCGTGACGGGGATACCTCCTTGGCTCTAGTCTACGCACTAGCCTCGGGCCTCGTCGCCTTCGCGCTAGTCCTGGTTATCGAGCCTGCATGGATCCGGGTAGCCAGGGCCCGGGGCCTAGTCGGCCAGGACATGAACAAGCCAGGCAAGGTCATGGTCGCTGAGGCGGGCGGCATCTGGGCGGTCGTTGCTGCCGCCTTCGGGCTCTTAGCCCTCGAGGCTCTCTACACCTACTTGGAGGGGGCGCCCTACCGGCCCGCCGAGCTCTACGCGCTTGTAGCCCTCCTACTCCTGGCTAGCCTCCTAGGCTTCATCGATGATATTCTGGGGTGGAAGCGGGGCCTGCCACGCTGGCAGCGGGTGGCCTTCATGGCCCCCGTATCGCTGCCGCTCGTCGTGATAAAGGCGGGCAAGTCCACACTATCACTGCCCCTAATAGGCACCGTGGACCTCGGAGCCGCGTACCCCCTGGTAGCCGTGCCGGTGGGCGTGCTAGGCGCCGCTAACGCGTTCAACATGCTGGCAGGCTACAATGGGCTCGAGGCCGGCATGGGCCTGCTGCTAATGCTCTTCACCGCCGCCTATGCAGCCCTAAAGGGACTAGACCTAGTACTCCAGGCAGCCCTCGTCATGGCAGCAGCGCTGCTGGGGTTCCTACGGTACAACTGGTACCCCGCCCGCGTGTTCCCCGGCAACGCCTTCACCTACGGCGTCGGCGCATACTACGCCGCCCTGGTGATACTAGGCAACATGGAGAAGTTCGGCCTAGTCCTCTTCACCCTGTACTTCGTGAAGGCGCTACTATACTTTCGCGGCGTACTTCACGGCGTATGGAGGCCCGGCATAGAAGACTTCGGAGTACCCAGGCCCGACGGCAGCCTAGAGCCCCCGCTCCAAGGCGCCTATAGTCTCCAGCACCTCGCGATAAGACTGCTGAAGAGGACGAGAGGCCGTGCAACCGAGAAAGGAGTAGTACTAGTCATCCTCCTAGCACAAGCTGTGATAGGACTCGTAGCCCTCGTACTGGCTCTAGAAGGCCTCCTCTAAGGCCTTGCCGCAATGGGGGTTACGGCTGGACCGGTGTTCGCCTTAAATCCGTGAAAGTATAGCGCTCTAGCATCTAGGGTTACAATCTTCTGAGTTTCTAACTAACTTATAAAACTCTTAAAACCTTGCCAGCCAGCATCACGTTCTCCTCTTCTCTAGCTTCTTCATCTCCTCCGCTAGATCCTTCACCACCACCTGGAGCCTAAGGCCGCCACCCTAAGAACCATGACCAAAGGGTTCTCCAACAGCTTCATTCCATACCTGCAGTTCAGGACATAGAGCATTAGCGAAGACTGAGAGCATTCACTAGAGGCGATAATTCATGCAAAATATATTCCGCCGAAACAGTATCAACGGTAACGGGCTACTGACAGCCCGATTATCGTGCTAACTTGGGGTAATAAACTTAGAAAACGCCTGCATCCACATTATATTGCCGCCGTAGTATGCGGAGTAGCCGCAGCACTGAGTCTGCACTAGTATTTGTTGGCCAGCTCGCTGCTAGAGACCGTCTCTACATATCTTGATGCTCTATTTCTAAGCTCTCTGTCATCGGTTACGAGAATGTAACCGTTCTTCATCGCCACGTATAGATAGGAGGCATCGTACACCGTGAGGCCATCCCTAGCCGCTAACTCGAAGATACCTTTCTCCAGGCCCTTCACCGACAATACCTCTATAACATTGAATACGCTACTAATAACATCTACGAGTTCTAGTGCCGTTTCCTCGTCGATCCTTCCCAGCAGTTTGTACTCCTTCCATACAGCGTTCAGGGACTCGTAGAGCGCTAGCTCGATCGTAGCTCCTCTGGCGAGTGGTCTAACCCTACCCTTCTTAACCATGTTCACTAGGGCACTCGCGTCGAACAAGTACATCCCCGGCTACCTCTTTCCCCGGTCCTCGCGTATCAGCCTAGCAATCTCCTCGTCAGGTATATGAGAGACCTTGCTGCTCAGCGCTCTAGCCTTCGCCTCGATCTCCTCAAGCATGCGCTTCCTAACCTCCTCCTCTAGAGCCCTCCTAATTACTGGGCCGGGTTTAACCCCGTACCTATCGAGCAGCTCCTTCAACCTACGGGGGATCTTAGCAGAAACAGTGACATAGCCCACAAACCCCCACCCCGGGGTACCACCTACAGGTGAACCACGTATAAGGTCTACCCACTACCAGTCTACCGAGCGGCCGCCCCAGCTACAGGTCACGCGCCCGCCTAGCCATCATGACCCGGAGACAACACTCGTAGCTCGCTCAGAGCCTGAGGCGTAGCGGGGACAGGAGCTAGAGCTACAGGAATTTGCCGCTACACTTAATTCACTACATATAGATGCACAATTGAGTCGCCATCTCTCCTGAACTAGGCTACGACTTCCAGCACCTCTAACCAAGCATCGAAAGGGATCCGTGGGAGATACTAGAGAAAAGGCGGTAGGAAGCTCTTTACCGAAGACGTACTCCTAGCTCTACATGTAACATAATCTACACAGAGCCATAAACGGATAAAACGAGATATACAAGCTACTAGGCTACTAGCTGCTGGAAAGACCGGGTACAAAGAGCTCGCGCAGCAGCACAGCTGTTACCCCTGCTCCCACAGTCTCTTCCGCTCCTCGTACTCGTCCCGGGACATGATCGGACGGGCCGGGACACCAGCTACTACAGTCCCAGGAGGCACGTCTCTGGTCACCACGCTCCCGGCAGCTACCACAGCCCTCCGGCCAATCCGCACCCCGGGCAGTATGACCGCGTTCGCCCCGATAACCGCCCCGTCCTCGACCACAACACCCACGAGCCTCCGCGAGGGCGGGTACTTGTCGTTCGTGAACACCGCCCGGGGGCCAATGAACACCTCGTCGCCTATCACAGTGCCAGGTGGTATGTACACGCCAGTCTCTATGCGGACACCACGGCCCACACGGACACGACCATCGACCACAGTAGCCGTACCCACTATCGTGCCGTCACCTATCACCGTCTCCTCCCGGATCACTACATGGTGCCCCGTCTCCACGCGGTCACCAAGCTGCACACGTTCATACACCACAGCTCCACGGCGAAGTATACAGCCACGCCCGATCACAGAGCCCTCGCTAAGAGCATCCATCTCTTCCCAGAGACTACTGCCGGAACTACCACTGCCGGCCAGCTTCCGGAGCTTCGAGCGGACAGGATACCCTAGTACAACATTATCATCGATAAAGCTGCCCTCCCCCACCACACTGCTACCAAGCACGACAGCAGAAGGAGCCATCAGGCCCTCTACACGGGCACGCCGCGACACAAACCCGGCCAAGCCAAGCCAGCCCTCCACAGCCTCTAGGAGGCCAATCCGACCAGAGGAGAGACATCAATGCCCTAAATCCTGTCACGGAGCTTAGCCAGCGCCGCCCGGGCCAAGCCCCGAGCCCACACATCAACAAACAGGACCAGGGCCACGTAGAGCAGCAACGCACCAGCCGCCGAGGGCGCTACAGCCCAGAATGTCTCCCAGAACCGGGGCGAAGGAGCACTACGAGGAGGGAAAACTAGTGCGGCAAGAACTGCTAGCAGCGGGTAGACTATGAGGCCCCAGAGGAGGGGTCTATAGAGTACTGAGCGGATGCTCTGCGGCGCATACACGGCTAGCAGTATGAGGATTATCAGGCTACGTGCTAGGAATGCAAGCGCCCAGGCAATCGCTTCGCCGCGTCTAGTCCCCGCTAGCAGGAGCCCAGCCCCTAGTAGTACTAGGTAGCCCGCCGATGCCACTAGCAGGACAGAGTATAGGCCCGCAAGCCGTCTACCGGACCTCCCATCCTCCTCCACGAGCCCTGCTAGCAGGTTAAACACACCCATAGCTATCATGAGCGTCAGCGACGCAGCCGCCGCAATGGGGGCCGCGGGAGCCGCCCAGGAGTAGACAGGATTGAGCAGGTACACTAGATGCAGGGGGTACACCGCCGCGTAGACTAGGAGAGGGGACGCTAGGAGGGCTGCTATCCTCACCGCGTTGGCAGCGGACACGTAGTCGCGGGTAGAGAGCACAAAGCCCTGTAGGTAGACAAAGCTATTCCTAGCCGCCTCGGTGACCAGCATAAAGATGTTAGTTATCGCGAAGAACGCCGCCACTACACCGCTGCTCGAGAGCGCATAGGCCACTACAACGTCCAGCGCATGCAAGACAACAGCCGCATTGCCTATCGCCGTTACATAGGCTCTACGCATCCACTCCCAAGCTATCCCGAGTACACGGCGCAGCCCCGGCCATACGAGTACGCCGCGGCTCCGGAGCCACAAGAGCCCCAGAATCGTCACAGCCGTGTACGATGCCGCTGGGGCCGCGAAAGCACCCCCAACACCTAGCCGCATGAAGTATACCAGTACTAGCACCAGTATGCTGTACAGTAGCCGTTGCATGAGCACCGCCATGGCTACGCGTAGAGGCCGGGCAGCATCCACCGCCACACGTACACCAGTCCACACGACCATAGCCGCCGAGGCGAACGCCGCAAGCAGCGCCGTGCCAGGCTGCGCCCCCAGCTGGGCCGCCGCAGAATACCCTACTACTGCCGCTACGAGCCCCGAGGCCAGCGAGAGAAGAAGCCCGGTAGCCGCAGCACCCCGGACCCCCTGCACCGTGTACCGGTAGAGCCAGAGCCCATAGAGCCCCGGGAGCCCCGCCGCATACCGTGTTACACGCTTCATCACAGTCTGGTAGAGCGCGTAGTCCTGGACACCGAGCCGGCGGACGAGAACCACCGAGGCCACAGCATTAACAAGCAGCGCAACCGCGTACAGCAAGCCGCGAATAAGCGTCGAAGCCAGGACCCCCATGCCGCCGCTGCGCCCCCGAGGCCGGCAGCCCCTAGAGCCCTAGCAGAGCCTTAGGCTCATCCCCGACCGCCTCCCGGTACCGCATATAGCCCCTGAGGGACTTCTCGACATACCCCCTGTAGCCCTGGTAGACATCATACTCGTCCAGAGCCAGCTCACCGCCCAGCCGCGCCGAGGCGAGGACAGCCGCACAGACAAGCATAGCCGCGAAACCCTGGTATATGTCCACCAGCGGCTCTCTACCATGTGCAAACGAGGCTAGAAGGACTAGGTCCTCCAGGTACAGAGGCTCCTCACGGGCAACACGTATCAGCGACTCCTCCTCCGGCGTGTAGACCCGCAGCTCCTGCCCCATATAGTCCAGGTAGGCTACTCCACGCGATCCCGTAAGGTAGAGCACCCTCTGCTTGAACGGCGTTATCCGGTTCACCTCAAGGCTAGCGAAGCCCCCGCGGAACCCGAGAACCATCAACGCGTAGTCGTTGAGATCAGTGACGATACTCCGGAGAGTATAAGCGCGCACCGTCTCGGGGAGAGAGCCAGTCAACGCAAGCGCATTGTCCACCTCGTGCACGCCTAGGTCGTAGACCACGTCCGTGTCGCCCGCACGTGGCGCGAAGGGCCCCACACGGCGAGCCGCGATAGTCAATATGTCCCCAAGCCTGCCCCTAGCCGCGAGCCGGTGGAGGCTCCACACCGCCGGGTTAAACCTCTCCACGTGCCCCACAGAGGCCCAGACACCAGCCTCCTCGACCCGCTCGACAAGCCGGATAGCCTCCTCGATGTCCGCAGTAAGAGGCTTCTCCACCAAGAGGCCCCCAACACCACGGTCGAGCAGCTCGAGCACCACACGGAGATGGTGCCGCGTCGGCACCGCGACTATCGCGAAATCAGCGCCACCCCGGGGGATATCCCTTACAGAGCGCAGCGGCTCGCCGCCATAACGGGCCGCAGCAAGCCTAGCCCTCTCAAGATCCACATCAACTATGTATGCTAGCTCGACGAGCCCCGGGTACTCGCCAGCAATACGCCTCACAACCCTAGCATGGGCAGAGCCCATGTAACCAGCGCCGACTACAGCAACCCTCACGGTCATCAGCGCCACCAGAGACGGAAGCCGGAGAGACTTGGAGGGCCAGGACACTCCTCCCTAGCCGGCTCCTTCTTAGAGCCTATGCCTCCCCTCAGCGAAGCTGACGGCTATCCGGGCTATGGTCTCGCCGCCGTTAGGATAGCTCGGCGGCTCCAGTTTCTCGGCGAGCTCTAATCCCCTACGGAGGAGGCTTGGCGAGGCACGGGGGAGGAGTATTGCGCGGAGCCGCCGAGCGTAGTAAACTGCATCGGCTATACTCGCCGCGAGTGGTAGGCCGGGGTTAACCACCATGACCACGGGCTTCCGGTACGCGAGAGCCGCCGTAGCCGCGGTGGATCCCGGGAACTGTGTTACAACGATACTAGCACCGGCGAGCCAGCGGTGAAAGTCCGGGTCGAAGTCGAACACTATCCATCCAGGGTTGCGCTTCTGGTAGGGCTCTGGGTCTACACGCCCCGTCTGGAGGACTACGCGGCGTAAGCCAAGCCTCTCCACCGCGTCGAAGAGCCCCCGGAACCCTATGGTGCCGGCTGTTACGAGCACGTAGCCCTCGTCGCGCGGCTTATACCGGGGCGGCTCGTAGACAGGCCCCGTCACGACCGCATCCGGGTAGAGCCTGCGCTGCTCCGGCCAATGCACCAGCGTAGCAGCGGAAAACGGGCGCAGAATACGGGCCGCCTTAGCGGGCACTGTAAACCTGTCAATACTCTCAAGGTTGAGCAACAGAGCGCCACGCAGCCGCGAGACAAGAGCAGGTAAGACACTATGATTACTACCAGTGCTCACGAAGACCCGGCAGCGGGGGAGCCGCAGCGAGTCAACCAGCGCCAGAGGCCAACGGGGAAGCGTCCTGCCAAGAGGCTCGCCAGCACGCCGCGGCATAGCAGCCTCCACTACATCACCTAGCCTCCGGAGCCGCTCCACGGCAAGCCGGTCGCCCCGGGCGACAACGAACAAGGGTCTATACCCCATACGGGCCAGAAAGAACCCAATAGAGTAGGCAAACCCCATGTGCCCTCCGGGGGCCGCCGAGATGCAGACCCCTGCTTCCGTCTGCAACCCTTTCTACAGCCCCCGCGCGAGACGCTTACCAATACGGGCTATCACACGGTAGCTCCTCCGGCCAAGCCTCCCAGGATCCACACCCTCCAGCAACGGCTCGCCATCGAACTCCGGGTCCAAGGGAAGCCCGAGGAAAGCCAACACAGTGGGCACGATATCTGCCGTTGAAGGAAGCCTATCCCCTGGAAGCCTCACCCCCACGTCGCCATCATTGGTATAGAGCGCTAACATGCCACGGCTAGAGTGCACATACCACCGGCCATCCTCTACAACACGGCGATACATAAGCTTCGTAGTCACGTTGAACCCGTCCCGGGGAATAACCACGACATCCGGAGCACGGCCCACATAGGGGCCCCAGAAGAACCGGTCACCATACTCCACCACAGAGAGCATATCACTATACCTCCTAAACGCCTCGAGAACAGTAGAGCGAACCCGCTGCCTCACCTCCCGGCCAAGCCGAGGGTTAACATACACGTTATACGATGTCGTCATGAACGCCATGCTAGACGAGTAGTCAACCGGCAGACTACTCATCATAAACGGCTCAGCAGCACCCACCTTCCTCACCAGGAAGGCCAACGAGCTATACTTGAGCCTAGACTTAAGCCACGACGGAAGCAGACGAGCAACACTAAGCAACAACCGAGAACGCAACGAGAGCCCCGACTCCCGGCGCTTTAGCAGCCCAAGCCTCTCAAGCAACACGTTCCCGTTAACGGCCCTCCTGGCAACAGCAAACCCGTGGTCGGAACACAAGACCACGAAACTGTTATCCGGCAAATTCTCGAAGACAAGCCTAAGTACCCGATCAATACGCTCAAACACCCTCAACGCACGCCGTCCACGTCTACTCCCCTCCAGTATGTCGCCGTAGAGGTAGTGGAAAACCCAGTCAGGCTCCGGCAGCATAAAGTAGAACAGACGCCACCGACGCCGCGTATAATAGTACTCTATAAGCTCAGCCTTCCTCTCCAAGCCCTCCACAATAGAGTCCACATAACCCTCCAGGTCACCCGGGCTAGGCGGACCCTCAGCCACACCAAACCTCCTAGCAATCTCCTCCTCACCTGGAGGCCACGCCCGGAGCCTCGGTGTAAGCCACCCAGAGACAACAACATTGTTACTCCGGACAAACGGGGGATAGGCAAAAGGAACACCAAGCACAATGGACTCTAGGCCAGATGTTGCAGTAATCTCGTTAACAAGGGGACGCTCAACCATAGCCTTAGTAACCGGCCTAAGCTCGGAATGATCCACGTCCACATAGAAGAAGTCAAAGACGCCATGCTTTCCAGGGTTAACACCAGTACTGATACTAACCCAGCTAGGCGCCGTAAGCGGCACAAACACATTACTCTCCGAGACTACCAGCCTAGACCATACAGACCTCGTAAACGGCATTACACCATTCTCGAAAACTAAATCGAATATGGACAAAGGCATACCATCAAGCCCGATAACTATGGTATTTCTCAGCGTCTGGCCATTCATGTCCGCCGCCGTAGTTAACCATGCAAATCACACGTTATAAACCAGACATAAGGTTGAGTCTTGCCTTACTATAACATACAGTTAACTGTAGCCATAATCTAAAATAACAATAATTATTTATTATTATATATTTTTAACATATACTATCTATAGTTCAGACTTAAAAACGTAACCTATAGCATTATTAACATAAACTTAATGATAAATATAACCAGAAAGATAGCCAGCTTACTCTTCACTAATAACCTGATTTATGCAATATTATAGTCCTAGTACTAGATTATTCATGTATACTTAACATTATTCATTATAAGGGTAAACAAGTTGAATCCCAACCTGGTGAACCAACAAGAATTGACAAAGACGACTCTACGGTGAAATAATGAATTTACTTATCATTGTACCTGCAAAGAATGAAGAAAAATTTCTGCCATACGCACTAAAAAGTATAGTAAGGAATGTTAATAAGCTGAAATACGATATCAATGTAACTGTAATAGTAGTTGATGATGCAAGCACAGATAGGACTCCAGAAATAATTAGACAATTCTCTCATAAATATAAGTTTATAAAACACGTAAGGATCAATGTAACTAGAGAGTATGATTCAAGCATTGGCCTCGTACGCGCAATAAGAGCGGGTCTCATATATGCAGAGAAAGTGTTGAACATTAATTGGAATTACTTTATGCAAGTAGATGCTGATACAGTACTCCTATCAAATTATATAGACAAATTACTAAGTGTAATGACAGCATACGATCACATAGGCATAGCAGGCGGTGTATCTATAAATGCACATCAATCAAATCTACATATCCATAACACTGGGATGATAATAAGGAAAGAAGCCTGGACAGCATGTAGAGGTTACAAGCCTTTGCCGTCTCCTGACACAATAATACAGCTATGTGTCCTAAGCAAGGGCTGGAAGGTAGCCATTGTAAAGCAAGCCAAGATGTATTTCTTACGCCCTGTAAGACTCAACCCCTACAAGGTAGGATTAGCTGATAAAATCACCGGAGTCAGTTTCCCATACTCAATAATCAAGTCAACAAGGTTATCAATATCCAATAGAAGTTTCAGCTGCATAAAAGACTACTTCGCAGGCTACATTTCTGCTCGCAGGATAAATATAGAATGTAGAGACAGAATTACAAGGTATCGGAGAATTATAGAAAAGCTGAGGATAAAAGAAATGCTACACAGGTACATTGCACATGTGAACATATAAAGTTAACTATGACCCTATACATATTGCTTGGGGAACTACAACACTTATAGTCTCCGCGCGTAATAGTTTATCGTCTCCATAAGCCCCTTCTCTAATGTCACGGAAGGACGCCATCCTAGTTCTCTTTCAGCTTTCTCTATACTTGCTACGCTTCTTCTTACATCACTAGGTCTTGGTGGATAATGCCTAGGCTTGGGACAATAGCCAATAATATTACATATTATACGATACAGTTCAAGTATGCTGGTCTCCCGTCCTGAGCCAATATTATAAACGCCGTTGACATGCTGTTGTAACGCCTTGATGTTTGCTTCTGCAACATCCTCTACATATACAAAATCTCGGGTCTGCTTACCATCACCATATATGATGGGCTGGCGCCTCTCAAGCAGAGCCTCTATAAATTTGTAAACTACACCTGCATAGGGCCCCGGTTTCATACCTGGCCCGTATACATTAAAGTACCTAAGCACGACTGTACTAAGACCATAATCTCTAGCATATCCCTGAACAAGTGCTTCACCCGCAAGCTTTGTCGCCCCATACAGGTTCACAGGATCCTTAGGATGATCCTCATCTATAGGTACATATCTAGGTTCGCCATACACTGCTGCACTCGAGGCATAAACAAACCGGGCAGCATCGATCCTCCGTGCCAACTCAAGTACACTAAATGTCCCTTCCACATTACTGGTATATCCCTGAACCGGATTGCCACGAACCTCGGTCACACCAACAACGGCCGCTAAATGAATAATCCCAGTAGCACCTGGAACAACTAGTCTACTAATCCTATCCCAAAGCATTTCAAACCGTGACACGTCAACATTTAGTATCATCAATACCTCTCGACCACAATGCTTATATAATTCATTAATACTTTGTCGAGTATGAAGATCAACTACCAATATTCGTAGTCCATCTTCAACTATATGCTGCATGCTACATAGTCTCTTCACTGTATTACTTCCTATGAATCCAGCTCCACCTGTCACAACAATAGTTTCCAGTTCATCCTTCAATTTACTTACCCCTCATTAGCATCATAGGAACTTATTCAATACTCTTGCTCTCTCATATAGGTATGTCTAAATCACATCTTTGATCTTACGCATAATTTTGAAACGACTACTATAATTAAATTTATCTTTAAGTATAAAATCATCTATATTAATAAGCTCAATTAGAGGTCTACCGTCACTATCGTGTGGAAGTGGCAAACCAAGATAACTAAGCACAGTCGGGACTATATCATACATGGTAACATTTACTTCATTACCAGGCACTACATTATCCCCATAAAATGCTATCAACGCATGTGTATCATGTTCTCCAACGAATTTACTATATACTGGTTCTGCATAGATCCTTGTATCAAATATAACGTCACTTTGAGGTATTAGTATTAGATCGGGCGCCAGATTAGCATACCGTCCCCAGAATATGTTTCTACCATATGTTATTTTCTTAATATACTTAACATGCTTGAGTAGTGATTTAACCATAGTAATGTATTCATCCTTCACATAAACGCCCCAGTTTCCGGTCTCTAACATAAACGCAGAACTCCGAGAGTAATCTATCTCCATGGAGATAGGTATTATTGGAGCTATTTTCATCAATATACCTGACGGTACAACTTTTTTTAACATATTTACTGTATTATTAATAGCCATATTTATAATCTTACTAAATTTATGACTAATGGTACTATTCTCATTGTCACTAGATGCTTGTGCTAGGAACGTACTTTTGTTTAATAATTTGCCAAAATTAAGCTTATATTTAAAGGCTATTAATTTATTTTCATATAGTATCCTGTTTATGCTTACAATAGTCTGTGCAGTCGTAAATCCATGGTCACTTACGAGAATAACCATATTACAAGTATTAATTGCCCTATGTATGAAAGTATCTATAATACTTAATATTTTGCTAACATAACTTATTTCTTTACCGTTAATAATCTCTGGTATGCGATGCATGAGCCAATCAAGTTCACTAAATACCACAATGAAGAGGTTATAGTTCTCTTGTTCGAGGAGATCATAGTACATGTTAATTCTAGTTTTAAGGAATTCCTCAACCTTATATGCATATTTCTTGTTATCAGTTGCTAGTGACCAATTATGCGGTGGGTTTACTAAGTATTCTTTGTATTTACTATCGTAACTCTTAGGATGGATAAACTGACTTGGCGACGCCCAGTCACTTACTACAATAACGTTTTTCAGTCCAATTAGACCGTGAACTGGATATACCAGTGGCACGTTTATAATAACACTTTTCATATTAAACATTGTAAGCATTTCAAAAATTCTAGGATACTTAATGTCGTATGAACTAGCTAATGTTACAGTAAAATTTTTGTTTTTATTTTTTATTACTTTATAAAAGCCATATATACCATGTTTGCCAGGATTTACTCCAGTAAAGATACTCGTCCAAGCCGACGGAGTATAAGGTGGAATAGAGCTAAAAGTTGAACTAAATCCTTTATTAATTATCTTCGATATATTATTTAATGGTAGCTTATTAAGAAATAAACGTATATTATGCAGACCGACGCCATCTAACCCGATTATGCATACCTTTTTTGTTTCCACCATATTAAGTTCCACCACACAATCATTATTTTTATTTTAATTATTTTAAATTATAGATTGTCTCTACTAATATTAATTATTTAATATTTAACTTTCTTTCAATATTTTTTCAAATATAGTTTTATGCATAATAGCGCTTTTTCTCCACGTAAATTTTCGTGCACGTTCCAGACCTTTACTTATGAGCATCCTACGCAAATCCTCGTTTTCAGCTATCATTTTCATTGCAGCTGCTATTTCTTTTGTCGAATAAGGATCTACGTAAATAGCAGCATCACCGACTACTTCAGGTAAAGCTGTTACATTAGAAGCTATGACGGGACATCCTGAGGCTATAGCTTCTAGGGCTGGCATTCCGAAGGTTTCATGAAGCGACGGAAACACAAGTGCCAACGCACCACGATAGAGTTTTGCGAGTGCTTCTTTATCTAACCGTTTACGTATTAATATAACTCCATCAATTTCAATGTTCTTTGGATATCCGGGTATTACGAGCACTAAGTATGGTTTAGGGTCAAGATCTAAACGAGTATAAGCAGCTATTATTCGCCTTAGGTTCTTCATATTATGGAATGGGTATACATACTGTGATACATGTAAGAAGTACGGTCTATTTAGTGTTACACGCTCACCCTTTGGATTAAATATATTTAAATCTACCCCATGATAAACTACAAACACTCTCTTCTCATTAAATTTTAAGTGTTTTACTAATGTATTTTTAGCATATTTCGAGACAGTTATTATTGCACTAGAACGTCTCTTAAATATACTCCATTTAATAAGGAGCCTCGTTTTTAGTACATACCTACGTACAAGACTTTGTAAAGGTCCTGCTCCATAAAAGTCCCATGCGGGTATATCTAAACCATAATCTCCAAGCAGCGAGATTACAAGTGGTTTACGTACTTTTACCAAGGACCACGGAGGAGTTGAAAAAGGATACCAATATAAGTCTACATCAGCTTTCGTTGATATGTCATTTTTCTTGTTTATATATATGAATTCAACACCTAATTTTTCCATCTCTCGCGTCACATTCTCAATATAGTTCTTAAAACTCAGAATTGACACCGGTTTGTTGGAGTATATTGCTACTCTCATAACTAGCATAACCCCTTAGTTAAGTTATCTTACCTGTTTTCTTGAAGAGCATTGCTGCAGCTACAGCTTTTTTCCTAGGCAGAATAGCCAATAAGTAGTAGTCTACATAATAATCTATCTTTACAAGCATGTCGTTAACAGCCTTTGGGTAATTATCTATCCCAATTATCCCAAGTGTTTTCCGGAATATATCTCTTAGAATCCAGTAACGTACATATTTGATCTTTACTAGTTTTGCACGCCCTCCTTTTTCAACTTCCGATACCCAGTCGTGAACAGGTCTAGCAAAAGTATTGAACCACGTCTTTTTGCGTCCACCATGAGCAATACCTTCAAGTAAAAAAATGTAACCATTAGGTTGCGTAACTCGTACAAGTTCATCTATTAGCTTACTTTGAGCATCATAATTATTGTGATGTATAACAGTTATAGAAAAAGAAAGATAAAAAGAATTATCTGGAAATGGTAAATCTGTTGAATCAATTTTATAGAAGCTTGCATTAGGAAACCGTTTCCTGGCAACTTCTATCATGTTTTCCGAGATATCAACACCCACATACTTTGCTCCATAACTTGTTATAAATGGCACCCAACGTCCCACACCACATCCAAGTTCAAGAACCTTCTTTCCCCTTAAGTCTACACCCTTCAGCATCGATGCAAATACTTTCTTCTGTATAATATCCATGGCCTTGTTTTCTATGTGCGAACGACCGTAAGCACAGACAGCTTGGTAAATATCCTTTACCGCAAGCTTTGCTCTTTCCTCCCAATACTTCTTTGGAGAGTACTCGTTATGCATCAAATCTAGTCACCAGAATTGAAAGTTATAACCCGTATTATCTCCGATAAGATCTTAATAGTTGTACAAACGCTTTTAGTTTCTCTTGCGTTATCATTTCGATAATACTTTATAATATTACTAAGTTATTGAAGATGAGAATCCAGTTTTCCAACAGCTGGCATAATCTCGTTATTCCGGCTAAGCAAAGGATTTTGTCTCTTGACGATTCTCTACAATAGACATTCGAACTACGTCTAAAAACCTTCATTGATGTCTGCTAATTACCTTGCCAGCTGATAGTCTAGCAGGCCAACCCATCAATCCCTTCTTGAGACACTAGAGCTTACTTTTGTAGCCATCCTTAGAGGCCGTGAGTGTCTTTCAGTGGCTATGGTGTTAAGACCGTGGTGCATGTTCGTAGTAGTTGAGTTATCATAGAGGCTGTTAGTGTGGCTGCGAGGAGTGGGGCTAGTTTCTCGGGTTGGGCTCGGTGTAGGAGTTTGGCTGCGGTGGGTAGGGAGGCTAGTGCGCCGGCTGCTAGGGCTAGGGTGTTGGTGGGGTTCATGTATCCTGTGTGGGTGTAGGAGGCGGCTATGGCTATGAATGGTAGTAGTTTGGCTGCGGGTGTTAGTGCTATTGCGCTTCGTAGGTCTATGCCTGCTGCTAGCTGGGCTGTTACTATTAGTATGCTGTAGCCTCCTCCGAGGACTGCTTTGTCTAGGCCTGCCAGGGCGCCTAGGGCTGCGGCTGTGGCTGTTGTCTTCCGGGGTGGTGGGGGTTTGGTGTTGTCTCTGTTGTTGTGGTGGGCTAGGATGTAGAGGGGTGGGATGAGTGTTGCTAGGGCTAGGGCGTATGCTAGGTGGGCTTGGCTGCTGGTGAGCCGAGCTGCTAGCGTGGCTGCTGTTAGGGCTGTGAGGGTGGAGGAGGCTGATAGCACGGTTACTACTTTCTTTGCGTCGTCGAGGGCTTCTGGGGCTATGTTTCCGGCTCTCCTGTGTGCCGCTATTGCGGGGAGTGTGGTTAGTAGCTGGGCTGCTGCGGCGGCTGCTGCTACGGCACGGGGGTCTTGGCCGAGGAGGACGACTAGGACTAGGCTGGCGGCTAGCCCGAAGCCGAGGCCGAGGCCGTAGTCTGCTAGGCCCGCTAGTAGGCCTGCTAGTAGCCAGGCGGCTGCCTCCACGACGCCTCAATCCCATTAATTACATCTAATTATGGCCGGACGGCTCCACTCCTTAATAACATTTAATTAATGCCTGGCGTAGCTGGCTGTGCTGCCACGTTGGCGCAATTCTCTACTACACTCTACGTTGTTTGCCTAGACTCGCAGGCGTAGCAGCCTCGGAGTCCAGGTTCATGCAGCTATCATTCGTCCGGAGATGTTCTGTACTACTCCCCCGTGGTCGCCTGGCTGGGTGAAGCCCTGTGGCGGCGTCAATTACTCTTTTCGGAAAAACGGGCAAGAGCCCTCTGGGGCATCGCGTATGCCTTGAAGAGCCGGGCTAGCTGTGGATGGTATGATACGGGTTACCGTCGAGCCCCAGTAGCGGCATTGGTCGACAGTGCTAGTGGGAATATACCCGCTCGGCTATATAATTGATAGCTAGCTGCAATTAATGGGATCGCGGCTCCGTTGAACGAGGAAATGCTGACCGTGGCTACAGAGGACGATCGGTCATGTGTGGTTGCTTATGTTTCCCGGGTAGAGTCCTTCCAAAGGGGTAAGCTGAAAAGGCCTTGTCCAGGTATACTGGTACACCCGGGGCGACTGGGTTGCCTCTAGTGCTGAAGAAGATATCTCCGGAGAAAGTTAGGCTTCTTAAAGCCGAGGCTGCTCGCCGGGGCCTCTCACCTTCCGAGGCCGTGGAGGAGGCCATCGAACTCTGGCTACGCCGGAGCAGCGTAGTGGAGGACTCGACCGCGGACGACGAGGCGTGGGAAAGGCTGCGGCCCCGGCTCCTCCGGGAAGCCCGCGGCATGTACGTTGTGATAGCCGAGGGCCGGCTAGTCGGCGTCTACGCTAGCCTCGAGGAAGCCGCTAGGGTGCTGCGCGAGCTACGCCACCGCGGGCTAAGGAGGGCTGTTCTGGTGCGGCCTGGTGTAGACGACGAGGCCGGGGGAGAGGGCGAGTGGCTGGGCGGGGCGCTGGAGCCGGCATAGAGTGCTGGAGCTACGCGCCAGGGGTGAGGCTCCCATATCCTGTGGTCCGGCTCCGTCTCTACAACGCGGCCCTGGAGGAGTACGGCGAGATAGCCCTTCAAGTAGACACCGGGTACGAGGGCCCGATAATGCTTCCCCGTGGCGAGTACGAGTTCTTCATGATAGGCGAGCTGCCCCGGAGCCTCTGGAGGACCTACCGCACACTAACAGACACAGTCACGATGAGGGTGGCCCGCGCCGTCGTGGAGGTGGCTGGACAGCAGCTCGAGGTCTACGTCGAGTCGCCCCTCTACGGCGGAGGCAAGCGCCTCGTAGGGAGAGGGGTACTGAACAAGCTACGCCTACTCCTCGATGGCCCCTCCTCCAAGGCCTGCATCCTCGCCTAGCAACCTAGAGTGGCTGAGACGCCGTCAACTCTTTACCCTACTCGATGCACCGTACACTATTTCTGGTAAGCAGCGACACTGTCCTCATCGTGCCCGACAGAAGCCCGGCATAATCACATCGGCGGCTGGCTACACGTGCAGAGTCTCCTGGAGCCTAAAGCTGCTAGAAGAAAAGACAAGAATCCACATAATCTGTACCGAAGAACATAAGCAGCGAAAGCGATTCTCAAGGAGAAAGATAATGATGCGCACACAACTCCTTAGTCAAATACTTCTGTCCTTGCCGGGCATGCCCTCTGCCATTGTTCAGAGCTTTCCGCACTCTGCTACTAGGGGCTATTAGAACTGGGCACTGATGCTTCCAAAGCATACCTTGGGGACTTGTAAGCTTCATATAGTGTGCAGCCCTGTGTCATAGTGAAGGGTTTTTCGCTCCTCTTAGCTTTGCCGAGAAGGAGAGGATCCTGCAGCGCTGGAGGAGGATCGTGGGTTCCACTACGCTTTGATGGAGCGCTCAGCTATCGGGGTACTAGAGCGCATCACAAGGCTAGAGGAAGGGGTCCAGAGGCAAGGAAAGGAGTTCCTAAAACTCCGAAAGACCAGCAGCAACCTAGAGGAGCGTTTCGCCCAACTAGAAGAGAAGTTTGTAAAGCTGGAGGAGAGACAACAAAAGCTAGAAGAACGATTTGCGAGGCTAGGGGAGAGATAACATAAAAACAGACTAGGGCTTAAAAAGCCGGATAGCGTCTAGCTACTACGGCACACAAGCTCGGCGTGCTGAGTAAAGGCACGTCCCAGGAAGCGCTGGCAGGGTTGCCCCGGAGGTACTTTGGGGGCAAATGCTAAGAGGTAGAATGACAGCGAGGGCTTAATTTACAGCTACCCTCCCATAGTCGAGGTGAACGTAGTAGTAGTGAGGGATGAGTCCACATACTCGTAGAGGTGGAGAGCCGGGCCAATCCCAGCGATGTACTCGATCTTGCCAGAATAGCCCAGCTCTACGAGAAAGCGACCAGGACGAACCACCGGCTCATCATGGTGACCGGCTACATAGGGAGGAGGACTTATGAAGTCGCAGCTCGGAATAATGTGGAGGTGTACGAGTACCTCGACGAAGAGTAGCCCAAGTCTAGGAATTTTAGAGGAGCCACAGGGACATCCATCAGTAGAGTAGTGCTGGTAATTTCCGCACAGACACTCCCCGTGTATAGCCTACTCCGCCTTACTGTTCTTGCCGTTTACATGTATGGGCTAAGGTTTCCTTGCAGGATACACCCGAGCCGGGTTAGTGGCTGCCTCGCAGAGTTCCTGGATCCTTGCTCATCCAAGGGGTGGTACCCTTTGAGCTAGTGTTGCGAAACATAAGGAGCGTAGCTAGCTGCCCTTACGTCTCTAGACGCCTGGACAAGGCTTATAGGGGGTAAACAGTGTGTATACATGTTGGTGTATGTATGTCGGTGAACATCACTGTTCGTATACCACGCAGGCTCGCAGAAAAGATGAAGAAGCACAGGGAGATCAATTGGAGCGAGGTCGTTAGGCGTAGCATCGAGGAGTACCTCAGACGCCTAGAGGAGGTCAAGCGTCTAGAGACGCCTGCAGAGCTTCTCGAAGAGCTACACAGTCTAGGTGTCGGCGTGGAGGATCTTGAACCACTGCCTCCTGACACGGAGGAGAAGTACTATAGGGAGATGGTGGCCGAGGAGTGGAGGAGGGTAAGATCTACGACACAAGCGCGGTAATAGAGCTGGTAGCGCGGAGGGGTGCACCGCTAGTACCGGGCTATATATCCGTGCTGACGGCGGTAGAGTACCCGCCAGCCGTGCCCCGTGTGTTAGGGATACTATACCCTACGAAGCAGGACTACCGGCTCGCTATAGCGTGGCAGGCTCGGCTCCGCAAACTCGGCACACCGATGCCAGCAGTAGACCTCGTCATAGCAGCCCAGGCCTACAACAACGGCATGGAGCTAGTAGCACTCGACAAACACTTCAAGCTACTAAAGGAGAAGATAGCACCAGACATCAAGTTGACTGATAAACTCTAAGCATCAACCCTGGCTGCCAATACTACAATCAGCCTCCCAGAGGAGGTCTACCGAAGCCAGAACACTGGCCCCCGGGATCCAGAGAGAGGGCCTGGTTATGACTACCTGTTCTAGGCCTACGTTCTCGGGCTAACTTCCTGACCC
Source organism: Pyrodictium delaneyi (assembly GCF_001412615.1). Taxonomy (NCBI): domain Archaea; kingdom Thermoproteati; phylum Thermoproteota; class Thermoprotei; order Desulfurococcales; family Pyrodictiaceae; genus Pyrodictium; species Pyrodictium delaneyi. Next base: position 1,945,607 of record NZ_CP013011.1, read on the forward strand.
ATTATCGTCAAATACAGCCATCTTGCTCAGCCAGGGCTAGGAGTAGGGCTAAGAACTTTCGAAAGAGAGCCTTGTAGGCCTTAGGCTAGCCCCGTTTCTTAATAACATTTAATTAATGCCCTGTAGGGCCTCCGCTTCTATGGGGGTTTGAGACGCTGTGACTGAGACGGGGAGGAGGACGCGCTACACCACTGTCTCTATACCTGTGACGCTCTACGAGAGGATAAAGAGGCTGATAGAGGGGACGGGGTTCACTAGTGTCTCCCAGTTTGTCACCTACGTGCTCCGAGAAGTGGTGGCGGAGATGGAGGAGGAGAAGCTGAGGAGTAGTGGGGTCACTGAGGAGGAGAAGCGGGAGATCATTGAGAGGCTTAAGCGCCTAGGCTACATATAGCAAGACGTCCCGTCCATGCCATGAAGGGTGGAGGGTGTCTAGAGCCGTGGTCTCTAGGCCGCATGGAGGCCGGCTTGTGGACAGGGTTGCGCGTGGCCGTAGCCGGGAGAGGCTACTGGCCGAGGCCCGGGAGATGCCCCGGCTAGAGCTCAGCGATAGCCTGGCGGCTGACGCTGCCAACATAGCTCACGGGGTCTATAGTCCTCTCGAGGGCTTCATGGTGCAGGAGGATTACCAGAGTGTGCTCCACGACATGAGGCTTAGCAGCGACCTCCCCTGGACTATCCCGATAGTCCTCGACGCCTCTCCCGAGGAGCTGGCCGGGGTAAGGGAGGGGGATGAGATAGCCCTCTACTACCGGGGCGGGCCGCTAGCAGTGCTACGAGTCGAGGAGATATACGGCTGGGACCGTAGGGAGTACGCTCTCAGCGTCTACAAGACGACGGACCCCGGGCACCCGGGTGTGGCCAGGCTCGCCCGGAGGAAGGAGCTGTTTGTGGGCGGCCCGATACTGCTAGTCGAGGAGCCCCCGGAGCCGTTCGAGAAGGTCCGGCTCTGGCCGAAGGAGACCAGGGTGCTGTTCGAGGCGCGGGGCTGGAGGACTATAGCAGCATTCCAGACCCGTAACGTGCCGCACCTGGGCCACGAGTACGTGCAGAAGGCTGCGCTCACCTTCACCGACGGGTTGTTCATCAACCCGCTTGTGGGCTGGAAGAAGCCCGGCGACTACCGGGACGAGGTCATAGTCGAGGCCTACCAGGCACTCATAAGACACTACTACCCCAGGGAGAGCGTGGTCTTCAGCGTCCTAAGGATGGAGATGAGGTACGCAGGGCCCCGGGAGGCGATACACCACGCCATAGTCCGGAAGAACTTCGGTGCCACCCACTTCATCGTCGGCCGGGACCACGCCGGCGTCGGCAGCTACTACGGTCCCTACGAGGCCTGGGAGCTCTTCCGAGAGTTCCCCGACCTGGGTATAACACCGCTCTTCGTAAGGGAGGCGTTCTACTGCCGGAAGTGCGGCCAGATGGTCAACGAGAAGATATGCCCACACCCAGAGGAGTACCGGGTACGCATCAGCGGCACAAAGCTACGCCGGATGATAAAGTCCGGGGAGAAGCCGCCAGAGTACATGATGCGGCCCGAGGTGGCCGAGATCATACTAAGGCACCCGAGCCCCTTCATAGAGGAGCAGCAGTAGAGAGGGAGTTGAGCCCGGCCTTGCCGCGCCGCGTCTTCGTCCTAGGCCTCGACTCTATGCCGCCCAGCGTCCTCTACGATGACATGGATGGCGGAGGGTTCAGCTACTTACGCGGCATAGTCGAGGAGTCCAGGCGCTACCGGATGAGGACCTGCCACCCGCCGATAACCGTCCCCGCCTGGATGGTGATGTTCACCGGCAAGACCCCTGGCGAGCTGGGGGTCTATGGGTTCCGGCACCGCCGGCCCGGCGAGTTCGGCTACTACATAGTCAATAGCAGCTATATCAAACACCCCACGATATGGGACGACGCCGGGAGGAGGGGCCTACGGGTAGGAGTATACGGCGTGCCGCCCACCTACCCGCCCCGCCCCGTCCACGGCTTCATGGTCACAGACTTTACCACGCCGGGGCCAGAGAAGCCCTATACTTTCCCGCCCTGGCTCCGCCGCGAGCTAGAGCAGGCCACAGGGCCCACGATATTCGACATAGTGTACCGTAGCCACGAGAAGAGCAAGGTAGCCAGGGAGCTCTTCAGGATGCTTGAGAACCACCAGCGCCAGGTGGAGTACCTGGCCACCCAGAAGCAGTGGGACCTCTTCGTATACGTGGAGATAGCAGTAGACCGTGCACATCACGCCTTCTGGAAGTACTTCGACCGGGCGCACCCCCGGTACGAGGAGCACCCAGAGTATAGCCGTGTCATACCAGAGATGTACAGGAGGATAGATGAATGGTTCGAAAAACTACACAGGCAGCTCCCACGAGACACGGTGATAGTGATTGCTAGCGACCACGGCATAAAGGCGATGAAGGGTGCCTTCACCATAAACCAGTGGCTAGCCGAGCAAGGCTACCTAAAGCTAAAGGTAAACCCCAAGGAGCTCAAGCCGGGCACTGACCTAAAGGAGGACATGATTGACTGGGAGCATACAATAGCCTGGGCTTGGGGAGGCTACTATAGCCGCGTCTTCATAAACCTCAGGGGCCGGGAGAAGCGGGGAGCAGTAGAGCCCAGATACTACGAGGAGACACTGAAGCAGCTGCGCCGCGACATAGAGCGGATAAGGGGGCCCCAGGGTGAGCAATGGAGGAACATGGTTTTTCGGCCGGAGGAGTTGTACCCAGAAGTCAACGGTGACGCCCCTGACCTCATGGTGTACCTCGACGATCTCGGCTGGAGGCCTGCTGGGACGCTAGGCTGGCCGAGCCTCTACCTCCCGGAGAACGACCGGGGCCCTGACGACGCTGTACACGACTGGATTGGTGTATACGCCGTCTATGACCCCGAAGGCACGGTAAGTAAGGGCGACGTGGGCACGATAGATATACACGAGGTGAGACGCAACCTGGAAGAGATAATATTCTCGAGAAGATGAGGTAGAGCGGAGGGCGGTGTGAGGGTATGTCTGAGAAGGTGTCTATACAGATAAGTAGGGAGCTGTACGAGAAGGCTAAGAAGTTCATAGAGGAGCAGGGCGGCTTCCAGAGCGTCGAGGAGCTAGTAGAGTTCCTCCTCCAGGAGGCCCTGTTAACGGAAGAGACTGGCTCTGCAGAGATGAGCCGGGAGGACGAGGAGAAGGTCAAGGAGAGGCTACGAGCCCTAGGCTACATATAGCGGTTTCACAACATCTTCTACGTCCACGCCGGGAGCTAGGCCAAATACTCCCTTATTTTGGCTAGGAGCTTCTCTACATTCCTTTCCACTGTATCGTTTACCGTATCCAGCACTAGATCAGGGTTCTCAGGCGGCTCATAGGGATCCGTTATCCCGGTAAAGTGCTTAATCTCACCCCTTAGGGCCTTCTTGTAGAGCCCCTTGGGATCCCTTCTAATACACTCCTCGAGCGGAGCATTGACGTAGACTTCTATGAATGGTACCTCTTCCTCTACTATTCTCCGTACTTCGCTACGCACCTCCCGGTACGGAGATACAAAGCTGCATAAGACTATGACCCCGTTCCGGGCTAAGAGCCGAGCTATCCAGGCTACTCGGAGGAGATGGCGGCGACGCTCCTCCCGGGTAAACCCTGCATCTGGGTTAATAGTCTTCCGAACCCAGTCTCCATCAAGTACTTCGACACGGTAGCCCATCTGACGCAGCGTCGCAGCAGCCTTGGTAGCTATTGTAGTTTTGCCGCTCCCGGGCAGCCCCGTAAGCCAGACTACTAGGCCTTTATCGAGACACGTTGGCTGCCCGCCACGTACGGCCATTCCTCATGCCCATCCCGTGGTACAATTAGACGGACTTTTAGATGCGTTTTGCTCTAAGTCGGACAGCCATGTATACTTAGGCTGGGAACTAGGCTAGGCCACGTCTAGTAGAACCGCAGGTCTTACAGCTAGCTTCTGTAGTGTTATTTCATGTCCTCTAGTCCATTTGCCCGGCAGATGCTATTGGCTCGTCTCTTGGGGCTATCCCTCTACTATTTGTTTCACAGTCTCTGCTATGGTTTTTGCCTGTTCTATTGTTACTGCTGGGTGTACTGGTAGGCTGAGGACCTGCCGGGCCGCTCTCCTCGCCTCGGGGCAACCCTGGGGGCAGTCTATGCCGAGGCTCTTGTAGAGTGGCTGGTCTGGTATGGCCCTTGGGTAGTGTACTGCTGTTGCTATGCCGTGTCCGCGTAGTTTCTCTGCTAGCTGGTCTCTCGTCAGCGGGAAGGAGTCTGTGACACGGATGACATATTGGTGGTAGACGTGACGGACCCAGGGCTTCTCGACCGGGGGCTCTATACCCTTGACCGCTTGAAGTATCTTGGTCATTGTTTCGGCGTTTTCTCTTCTCCGCTGGTTCATCCACTCTAGTTTGCGGAGCTGTACGCGGCCTATTGCTGCTGCTATGCTTGTCATCCTTAGGTTGTAGCCTAGCTCGGTGTGGAGGTATTTCTCTGCCTGGCCGTGGTTCCGGAGGAGTCGTATCCTCTCGGCTATCTTCTTGTCGCTGGTTGTCACCATGCCTCCTTCGCCGGTGGTCATGTTCTTGGTTGGATAGAAGCTGAACGCTGCTACGTCTCCTAGTGAGCCTACCTTCTTCCCCATGTATTCTGCTCCATGGGCTTGTGCAGCGTCTTCTATGAGTATTAGGTTGTGATCCTCTGCTATCTCGCGTAGGGGCTTCATGTCGGCTGGGTGGCCGTAGAGGTGGACTGCTATTATTGCCCGGGTCCGGGGCGTTATGAGTTCCAGGACCTTGTCTGGGTCTAGGTTGTAGGTCTCTGGGTCTATGTCGGCGAAGACTGGTCGGGCTCCCTGGTAGAGTATGGCGTTAGCAGTGGCTATGAAGGTGAATGGGGTGGTTATGACCTCGTCTCCATGGCGGATACGATAGGCCTTCAGTATGAGGTCTAGCGCTGCGGTGCCACTGGAGACTGCTACTGCGTAGTCTACACCTATGTACTCGGCGAATTCGCGCTCGAATGCCTCCACTTCGGGGCCGTGGGCTAGTATGCCGGATCGTAGAACGCGAGCTACAGCCTCTATCTCCTCGTCGTCCACTATGGGACGGGCTATCGGGATCAAGACTGAGGCCCCGCTTGTTTCCAGTGTTTCTAAAGGAGCTTCCCTAGGGCAACTATCTAGCATCTTCCTCGTATATACGCGTGCCTGCATGAAATCGTGTAGATTGTTAACCGGCTTCCGGAGTGCTACACCCTTACCCCGAGGACCGTATGCTGGTCTTTGTCCCTGGCAGTACCCGCCAGGAAGAAGAGTATCATATATGGTATGATGCTTGGTATCTGTAACTATTACATGATGGTGCTGGGTTGTGCTAGACGCGCGCTTAGAGGGTTGTGAACCGGGCAGGGATCCATTAAGCTTCAGATGTTAGTAAAGTATAGTCACTCTGTCGGGTTGTTGAAGTATTCCTCTAGTTCCTGTTCTTCTCGTTCTAGCTGGTCGAGGTTCTCTGGTATCCGTTTGATTCTGAAGACTCCTATCCGGTAGTCGTAGAACTCGCTGGGCTCCGGAGGCTCTATCACAGCTACTAGCTCAGCCTCGGCACCTAGGTCTTCGAGTGTGTAGCGTAGGTCGTCTACCCAGTCGTTTATCCCGCACGTAGCGCAGAAGCTTCCCTCAAAGACTACGTAGGCTCGGTCTCCCTGTATCTTTAGCAGCCGGGCGCGGGACTCGGCGCCGCGGTAGCGGTTGTAGCGGCGTATCGCTAGCTCCATGAGCCGGCGTAGCCGCTGCTCGTAGTTGGGGTCCCGTTTAACGGCCAGTATACCCTGCTCCATGAAGCGTCGCCCGGGACAAGCCAGCCTTAACACATGTTAATAAAAAGTGCGTATTGCGCTAGGGCTCTGGCATGTTGTAGCCGGGCTCTTGCGGGTTTAGCGTGATATAAGGCTGCACTGCTAGTCTCACTAGAGGGATAGGCCATGGTTGAGCTAAAAGTCGAGCTACTCGGCTCGGAGAAGACAGAGGAAGGACTCTACGCGGCGAGGCTGGAGATAGAGTACGAGGGGCGCCAGTACCAGCTAAAGGTGCCCCGGCTAGTACGTGAGCCGGCTAGACTAAATTTCCGGCTCAAGGGCGACTATCTCCTAGTCGAGCTCTTCGATCGCGAGGATAAGCCCCTAGCAACCTGCTGCATCCACAAGGGGCATCTTGAAGAAGGCTGCCTGGACTGCCCATCGCTCATACCGCCCCCGCACAGGGAGGGCTCGAGCTGTAAATAGCCGGAAAGGAACTATTGCATAATCTGGAGCCGCCCCGGAGAGCACATAGTTTATCCTCTCCAGTATCCTAGCGATAATAGATGGAGGGCCGTGGGGCTCCCCCGGCCCCGCCCCGCCGACTGGGCCGCGTGCCGGCCCGCTGGCTCTTCGCTGGAGGAGGCGGGGACCGGCAAGGCCGGTATACCCATCCTAATATCCTCTATTCATAGCCTCTCCAGAACGCTTCAGCATAGAGTTCTCCGATCTACAACATGCTCCGGGTGACGTCGGGCGGTCGCCAGGGTCGCCAGAAGATTGAGAAAACGAGAGGTTTGCTAAGGTTAGGTATCTCACGTGGCCAGAGAGGGCTCCGCGAATAGTTGTTGAGCCCCGAAGGAGTAGCTGAAGGTATTGTTTAGGCACCTACATGCCCTGAGGATACTGGAGGAGGCTAGTGAGGGCAGTGGAGCCGACGCTGAGGGAACGGCTACTAAGCTACGCCAGGGCCATAGGAGAGTCTAGGTACCGGGGGCTCCTCGTTGCCCATTCTGCCAGCCCGGGTAAGGCCGCCAGGGAGATCATAGAGCTGCTCAGCGGGCACGGGCATAGAGGCTGCATCGCAGCTGCGCCTCGCCGGCTGCTGCCGAGCTGTCCCCCGGGCTGCCGCTGTATCTCGCCTGGCGGCTTCCAGCGTGTGCTAGGACAGGAAGCTCAGCTAGTAGTGATTGCTACTGATGGACTTTTACGCCCCAACCTCGTAGCTGGTCTCGCTGGCGTTGTGTCCGCTGGCGGGCTACTTGCCATAGTAACGCCTCCCCTAGATCAGTGGAATCCGGGCCCCGCCGGCGGAGCAGGTGGCTATCGCCGCTACTTGCTCGGGGCTCTACGTCGTGCCCCGGTCATATTCTGGGCAGACATAGACTTGGGCAAGGTGTATGCCGAGCGGAGACCCCGCGAGAGGGCCAGAGAGTGGAGGCTCGGCGCCAAGGACTACAAGCCTCGCCATGCTGTGCCCCGAGTGCTGCTAGGCCTAGCCGCGACCCGGAGCCAGGCCCAGGCGCTTGACGAGTTTGCCAGCTTCCTCTCGAGCAGGTCACGGAGCTTCCTGTTGACAGGAGACCGTGGTCGTGGGAAGAGCTTCCTACTAGGCCTGGCAGCCGCGCTAGCTGTTAAGCGGGGTTCTATAGGCGAGGCCGTAGCGGTCGCGCCGAGTCCTGCGAGCCTTACGAGCTTCTTCCAAGGCTTGGTTCGAGGACTGGACGCCCTCAGTATAGGTTACCGTGTTAAGCAGCGAGGCGGAGACATCGTAGCCGTGACCGGGCCATGGTTTCGTATAGCTTACCAGCCCATGGATTCCGCGAAGCCCGCTGCAGTGCTCGTAGTCGATGAGGCTGGCACAGTGGGCGTGTCGAGGCTCCGAAGGCTATCCTGGAGGAGCGGCCGAATACTCGTAGCCACCACGATCCACGGTTACGAGGGGAGCGGCCGCGTCTTCGTCCACATGGTCGAGGAGGTGTTGCCCAGGCCTCTGAAGAGGCTAGAACTCGAGGAGCCGATACGTTACCCGCCTGGCGACCCCCTCGAAGAATGGGTAAACGAGACATTTATGCTCAAGTTTGACCCGGGGAGTCTCAGCCTCTTTGGAGAACCCGGCTACGAACAAATCCCAGCCGAGAAGCTTGCCTCAGACCATGCGCTCCTCCGGCAGGTCTACAGTCTCCTAGCGCTCGCACATTACCGCAGCGAGCCTGACTATCTCCTCGTCCTCCTAGAGTCAAATACACATACACTTCACGTGCTACACAGCGATAACAAAGTAATAGCAGTAGCCGACGTTGGACTAGAGGACTGGGAACAACCGGAAGAGGGGAGAGTAGGACTTCTACTCCTCTCACTCCATACCGAAGGGGCGAAGAGGCTCCGGGCAGCACGCATAGTCCGGATAGCTGTGCACCCCAAGCTACAGCGCCGCGGGCTAGGCTCCAAGCTGCTAAGCTACGTGGAGGAGTGGGCTAGAGGCCGCGGAGTAGACCTAGTTATGGCTGTATTTGGGAGACATGATGTAATCGAGTTTTGGCTCCGAGCAGGTTATACACCGTTCTACGTGAGTCCACGATTCAACAAGTATACCGGGGAGAAGAACATCGGCGTCGCGAAGCCCTTCACCGGGGCCGGGAAGGAAGCCCTGGAGGAGGCTGCACGGGAGCTGCGTCTCCGCCTCCTCTTCTCCGCGCATAGCGTCTACCGAGACCTAGCAACCGAGAAAATAGTCATGTTGCTACAGAGTCTCCCCAGCGTAGATCCTCCGGTCAGTCTCACACCTGGCCAGAGGAGGAGACTCTGCAAGCACATCCAAGGCTTCATCGAGGCCGAGCAAGCATTCGACGCACTCCACATAGCAACGATCATAGTCCTCTCCCGTCGAGACTACGTAGATAAGCTAAACGATCGTCAGCTTTTGCTCGCCACGGCCAGGCTTCTGCAGGGAAAACCGCCTCACGAGGCCGCCGAAATAGCTGGTATACCGCTCGAGAATCTAGACGAAGAGCTCCATGACTTAGCGGAGTCCGTAGCAACTATGGCTAGTATCAAGTGTAGTTAGCACTACACCGGGAGAGGGGATATATGAGGTTATCATAATACTTACTTAGCGGCATGGACAAGAGGGGTGTCTAGCCACGAAAAACCACATAACGAGGATAGCGCTGCGCGACTTCAAGGGGATAAGGAAGGGTGTAGTAGAACTAGCACCTTTAACACTACTCTCCGGCAGATGTGGGAGTGGGAAAACCAGCATCCTAGAAGCCATTATGCTCAGCCATGGATTCCGGGAAATGCTCCCAGGACTGACTGTACAAGATATACTCTCGAAACTACGTCAGGGCTTAAGTAGTCGTGGTCTCGACCATCTAATTTACGGCTATGGAGCCGCTGATGCTGTACAAGCACGTATCGCGTTCTGGCGCGGCAAGAAACTGGCGTACCTCGTAACGGTAACTAGCGAGGGCAACAAGCTAGTGATCAGAGCAGCCGAGCCGGGCATAGACAATGCTAATCCCGAAGACGTACTAGACATTACTCCGGAGAGACTACAATTATCCTATCATACAAGGATAGTCGCTGTTGTTGAAAGATATACCGGCAGAGTTAAGAGCGAAGGATTCCGCGGATTCATTGATGCCGTGTATATACACCCGAGATTCATCGAGTACATGATGAGATATGCCTACGATAACTGGATATCGCTTGTAAACTCCGGGATCACAGCCACAGTGGCCAAATGGACAAGCAGGATAATCGGTAATGGCCGATACATAGACATGACCGCTGAACCTTTCGGTGCTGGAACCGAATCGATATACTTATATTCGGACAAAGGCGTAAGAGTGCGGCTTAGCGATATGGGTGAATGTACTGCCACTCTAGCAGCTGCAAGGCTAGCAATAGATCATCGAAAACCAGACATAATCCTTATAGACGGTCTCGACACTATGGCTCCTCCAGAACTATACCCGGCGTTAATAGAATGGTTTACGCGCCTAACAGAGAAAGGCATACAAGTAGTAGCCACTCTCCAGGATCCCAGCCACGCGCAGCAATTAAGAAGAGCTGCAGAACGGGACGGCATCAATACCATAGCTTACAAATTATCCCTCAGCGGTGGCCAACTCATACTTAGTCAAATTTAGTCTAATTCCTCTTGCCGGTGAGGATGCACCTCCACACCCCGGCTCGGAGCCCCCTCAGGCTCGACAAGTAGGGGGCTATGGCGAGAGGGCAAGGTGCCGAGGTCCCCTCATACAAATCTGTTACAACCATTACAGCTGCAAAGACGAGTAAAACGTACGGTCGATAACTCACCTTGACTAGCAGAGCCTCGTACTGTAGGGATTTACTTTTATCCTCCGGTAGCTGGTGATGTAGCTATAGGGACCCTAGGATGGTTAAGAAAAGCTGTGACTTCACCCATGCTATCGTAGGTCTAGATCTCTCGAAAGTCTCGGATCTCTTCGTTTCATGGCTACCCTATCTGCAAAGAGTCGGTACACGAACCCTAACATTAGTACATGTCATACCCATCGATGTTCTCGAGCACGTTGCGAGCGGTTATCCAGTAGACAAGCTAGAAGAAGAGTTGAGGCAAGAAGCTCTGCGTAAGCTGGACGTATACGCTACTGAATTGAGGAGCAAAGGGTTTGAAGTAGAGGTCATAAGACCAAGGGCTGGCGATCCAGCAATAGTAATAGCAGAGATAGCTAGGAAAACCAACGCCGACTACATAGTAACCGCGTCAAGAGGGCGAGGATGGCTACGCCGGATACTACTTGGGAGCACCTCAGAGGAACTTGTACACGTAGCTGATAGACCCGTATTCGTGTCAAAGCCCTACAAGAAGATTGAAGGAGATAAGGCTGAACTCCAGATTCCAGGCGATCCATTCCGAGGACCCATAGTCGCCGCTATCGACTTTGACTCCTACATTGAACTTATACTCTGTCGGGCACGTGAAATAGCCCGCAGGACCGGCGTAGAAATAGTGCTTCTACATGTGCTAGAAGAAGGCGAGGATAAAGCTGAGATAGAGAGACGCCTTGCTAAGATCAAAACTAGTCTCGAAACTGACGGCATAAAAGCAAGCTATATAGTTGCTACAGGAAAACCAGGTAACACCATTGTCAAGGAAGCAGAGAACCTTAACGCGTCACTCATACTTATAGGACCACATAGTAGGAGTGAAGGTATCCTCGAGATAATAGGCACAACGACAGAACTCGTCCTTCGCCATGCCAGAACCCATGTACTAATATGCAAGTAGGAATTTCTCAGACAACACTACGCCTCTCTGTGCTAATTTTATCCCACAGATTCTACAATATTTTGCAGCCTTCTCATCAACTTCTATCACACTGTTACTAAAACTCATGACGCACGCCCGTTCTAAGCAATGTCCGAGGCCGAAAGCATGACCCAGCTCATGGAGTGCCTCCTTTAGAAGTCTCTCGCGATAAAGCAAGGGGTCAGGACTCATATTGTAGAATTCTGGCCTTAATCGACGCGTATAGACTGCTGCTACACCGCCACCCAGGATTGCCTGTCCAAACACAAAATTAAGGCCCGGACTATATGCGTCAATATCAGCTACGAGTAGGACAGCATCGACTCCACTTAATTTCTTGAGTTTGACAACTTCTTCTAGCACAACCTCGCTAAGGTACTGTCTACGACCAGTATTGTATGCCTTCTTTGGCGGGTCTAGTCTCCTATCATAGACTTCTACTAGAACATTAGTGTAAGCTATAGAAAGTGTCTTAGCAAGCCAACTTATGTTGAGTTGAGGTTCATCCCCCATTACTGCTAGTAATAATTTTATCGTCGCCACGCAGAGTCCCGGCTTGGTTATCTAGCCTCTTTCCCTTTCATTACCTTTTCCAAATCCTTTTCCCAAATGATGCTTGGCTTCCTTGATTCTATTAAGACCGATAAGAGCTACTTTGCCTTCCCGAGTAAGAGGTTCTTCTACGTTACGGTACCTTGTATAGAAGACGTAGTAGCTAACTACTGTGGTCAATAATGTAAGTAGTGCTGATAACATTGTCAACGATATATTATCCCTTATTACTCCGCTCAGTACCGATATACTGCTAGCTAATGTTTTTCCTGCTGCAAATGCAACAAGATTAGTTACTAGTGCAAAGAAGATTGACATATAGGCTAGAAGCCCCAGACCAGGTAGCCTCTTACCATATTTCCGCGCTAGCTCTATATCATGAATTCTACGCGCAAAGTTACGGCCAGCATTAATTGAGAGTATGGCACCAAACATCAAACCCATAATAGATATGTATCCTAACGTGTCCTGTAGAGTACCGTATATGCCTAATAGTCCCGATATGGGTAAATCCGTAGTACATCCCCCGTATCAACTACTTCATCAACTATGTCCAATCTCTGTAACCCAAACAGCATAGTGAAGGTAGAGAGCCAACACGAAGAATATTATACCTGCAATAGCTGCAACTAGTTGTCGCCGTGTCATGCCTAATCCCTCGCTCGTTCAGTTCACTCACTGAGTATCCTTGATATTCGTATTGCAATCCCTTATCACTTACCGCCACAGTTGTAGCTGAGGCAATGAATTACTATGGAGAATTCTGCTCAAGTTCTGCTTCGGGAGGATTTAATGTGGAGTGTGTCTAGGGCTCTAATCCCGGGAGAGGGCTAGGGCCTATGGATGCTTATAAGGTGCCTGGCTGGCTTCTGCGGGAGAAACTAGTGCAGGGCGAACTAGACGTAGAGGAGTACGTAGCCTCAATTTATGAGAGGATCGAAAAGTTAGACAGATACCTAAGAGCCTACATTACTATACGACCACGCAAGGAGGTTGAGGCAGAAGTACGCCAACAAGTGGAAGAGGCACGCAGAGACGGAGGAAGGCCTCTCGCAGGGCTCCTTGTAGCCGTCAAGGATGTAATACATGTCAAGGGGCTTCCTGTTACCTGTGGCTCCAAGATGCTCGAAAAGTACATCGCCGTATACGATGCCACTGTTGTATCAAAGCTTCGGGAAGCCGGTGCAGTCGTACTCGGAAAAACCAACATGGACGAGTTTGCCATGGGATCTACTGGAGAGACAAGTGCCTACGGTGCCTCGCGTAACCCTTGGAGCCCTGACCGGGTACCCGGAGGGAGCAGCAGCGGCACCGCCGTAGCGCTTGCAGCAGGGATGGCAACGTTAGGGCTCGGCACCGATACTGGCGGCAGTATCCGTATGCCCAGTGCATGGACTGGCTTGTATGGGCTGAAGCCGACCTATGGCCTCGTGTCACGTTATGGTCTAGTCTCCTACGCCGACAGTCTGGAGCAGATAGGCCCTATGGCCCGGAACACGAGAGATCTGGCTCTTATTCTCGAGGCTATAGCTGGGTTCGACCCCAGAGACTCCACGAGTCTACCGGAGAAGCTGAAGGATTATCTGAAGGCGGCAGAGGATGGAATAAGAGATGGGGTAAATGGCCTAAGGGTGGCCGTTATAAAGGAGTTTATGGAGCATCCTGGAGTTCACGAGTCCGTGAAGATGCTAGTAGAACGGGCTGCTAAACTTCTAGGCGACGCTGGTGCCATGCTTGGAGAGGTTAGTCTCGGTAGAGAGGTTCTCGAGTATAGTCTTCCAGCATACTATGTGATAGCTATGGCTGAGGCTAGTAGCAACCTAGCCCGGTACGACGGTGTACGGTACGGACCACGTGAACCTCCTAAACCCTGGGAGGGCTGGAACACGTACTACTCTAGGATACGCGCCGCATACTTCGGCCTCGAGGTCAAGATGAGGATAATGCTTGGCTCATGGATGCTCAGCAGTGGATACCGGGACCAGTACTATATACGCGCCCTCAAAATGAGGCGCATTGTCCGCGACCGTGTTCTAGCACTGCTAAAGGAGTTCGACATACTCCTAGCCCCTGCTGTAGTCACACCACCACCATTGTTGGGCGAAGTTGTCGATGATCCGGAGAAAATGTATGCCCTGGACCTGGCAACAGTCATAGCCAACCTATCTGGGGTACCTGCTGCCACAGCGCCAACCGGCATCATCGAGGGCATACCAATCGGTGTACAGTTAATAGCTAGACCTTTAGGCGAGCATACTCTGTTACGCGCATTAGGGGCCCTCGAGGCAGCTAGCGGCCTCGCAGACCTCGTAGCAGAGCCTCTTCCGGGCTAAAGGTTATCTAGCACAGTACACGGCCACGCTGGCCTAGGGGAACTCTGATATAGGGGGAACAGAGTGGGAGCGACTTCCCGGAACCGTTTCTGGGGCGCCGCAGCCCCGCGGGGCCCCGCGCGTCCACACGGTTGTGCCTTGGTGAATAGGTCTTGACGGCTAAGGAGCTAAGGGGTGGCGGGGGCTCCAAGCCCCGTAGTTGGAGCCCCTCAACCCTACTCGAGGCTTTACGAACTAGTTTCGACGATATAGAGGCATATGCATACATGAATGGAGGTGAGCTCATACTCCGCTCGGAGTACGAGCTTATAATCATCCGTGTACCGAGCAGCCTCGTCTACTGGGACCTCGAGGCTTACCTCTACAAGCTCGGAGCCCAGGTGTACGACTGCCGCCGCGGTATAGGCTTCATACTACCCACTGCATCGGGTCCACGGCTCGTCTTTCACGCCAGGATAATACACAGAGAGAATGGCAAAGCTTACATAGCTATTGAGCCGCGCGGCGTCGTCAATCGTGGCGAGAAACCCAAACTCTGCTAGCTCTCCCACATTGTTTTACCGATCCAATCTAGATCTAGACTCTCTTCTCCATCCTCTATCCACTAGTCCTAATAACAGCTAGGATACAAGATGATAGAGTCATAATGGACTACATTCTGCGGTTCATTTTGCCCTAAAAATCTAGAAGAGACTATAGTTGGGCTTCGAGCGTGTATAATCAGTGCTGCTTCTCGGCACGGTACTGCTCTGCAATCCTCGCGACTATCCTTGTCTTCTCTATGGCGTAGTTTAGCGGTATGAGGTCTAGCCAAGCGCTCGTCGTTATTAACAAGTTCTCGGCCTTCGTAGTCTCTAATGCTTTGTCTAGTGCCTCCTTTATCTTCTCGTAGTTGTCTGGATAGATGTCGCGAGCCTGTATTATCCCGGCTCCAAGCCCGTGGTTGCCGAGGCCCTTGGCTTCAAGGAGCTGTAGAACCTTGGCTGGGTTATCAACCATGTCTAGTACTATGTAGTCCGCTTTGACGTCTAATAGCTTCTCGTAGATCTGGGGCTCGGGTACATTGTATGGTATTGCTAGCCTTGTCGAGGCACCCTTAGCTGCCGCTGCACTTAGGATGCGTGAAGCAAGCTCGGCTGCCAGGACCGCATCTTCAGATGTTGCATCTATATCTGCTAGGAATGGCTCGTCTACCTGTACTACAGCTGCACCAGCTTCGGCGGCCTTCTCGGCCTCGCGGGCCAGTATCGAAGCTATCTCGGCTGCTAACTCCTCTAAGCTCCTCCCAGTCATGTTCTTTGAGAGTCTTGCGAAGGTCACTGGGCCGGGTAGTACTATCTTCAGCCTTGCGAACCTGGGCAGTATCTTCCGGAGCTGTATAACGCGGGGCGGTGTTACAAGCCTCTTTGGATCAGGCATGTCGGTGAAGACTGGTATGCGGTAGAAGAAGTTGTTGTCGAACCAGCGTAAGAGTCCGTCTACAGCTACGTTACGCCAGGCCTCGGCAAAGGGGCGGAGCGGATCGTGCCAGTCGATAACCGGGTCCACTATTGTTGAGAGCCCAGCACCGAGCTGCGCGCCTACCACTAGTAATGTGTCCTCCCAGACGACTCTAGACACATCGATGAAGCCCTCCTCCGCCTTTTCTTCGAAGCGGCGCAGCGTCTTACGGACACGCTCACTCCTTGGGTAGCCGCCTAGCACTTCTGCCTCGATGTTAAGGGGCATCCCAGTGATCACCCGAGAGGGAGGGCTTAGAGGGGCTGGAGAATAGAAGCCTACCCCTCTGTCATCGCCGCCTCTCTGCTACGCGACGACACATACCGACCCACGTTTATATCATGGAAGGGCCAAAGAGTATTATGAAGTAGATTATCAGCAGTACTATTCCGAAGGGTACTCCTATGCGTGCCCACTCCTTAGAAGTTATCCCGAGTCTTCCCGCAGCAACTATGTTGGGTATGTTGCCTGGTATTAACATACCTCCAGATATTATGAGGCTCATAAGCGCAGCCTTTATTTGGTCTATGTGAAGGTATGGGCCTATCTCTGCTGCTGTTAGTGTTGCATTGTCAACCGCGGCAGAGATCATGTTGACCCAGTAGAGTATATATGAGGGTATCTTTGTGAAATACCACTCCACGAGGGGCATGAAGCTCGTACCTAGTAGCTCTAGTGCCGCGACAAATATGTAGACGCGGACTGCGCGGAGAACTACGCTACGCAGTGTCTCAACATGTTCTATGCCCTCGGTCATGCTGCTGCGCACAGACTCTGCAGCCCCCTCGGCAGCGCGTATAGCTGTATAGGCTGCGACCGCTATGACGCCGGGTATTATGTAGGGGCCTAGAAGTCTTAGAAGGAAGTCAAAGCCCGCATGGTAAGGTGGTCCAGATAATTTGCTCACAGCTATAGTAGCGAGGGGTTCACCTACAGGCGTTAGAGCAGCACCCATGCCGAGGGCGAACGCGGCTAGTACTGTGGCCTCTATCTTCTTCTGCCTTGTAAGCGGGAGCGCCACCATTATCTCCGCAAATACTACTGCAGCTACTATCACGGATATTATGCTGCTCACTAGTCCGAGTACTGTTATTATCACGAAGAGGAAGCCGCGCACTCCTAGCTTCTGTAGAAGCTTACCAATACCACGGTATATAGATCCATGGTACTTGTAGAATATGAGTCCTGCTATCAGCACCACCTGGGTTATACCGATTGGTATGCCGTGCAGCATCACCGGGGTGAGGAGTGCACGTTTAACTAGCTCGGTGACCTCGTCGGAGGGAAGAATGCCTGCCAGGTAGATGGCTATACTACCGATTATACCCATCACGAGGAAGAATGGCTCAAGGTTTTCTTCTATCTTCCTAGACACCATTGGGAGTACTAACACCATGCCGAGTATAGCGCCGAGTACTGCCACGACACCCATAACCGGCTCTTCTGGGATGTTTAACGCGACGAGCCCAGCCATGCCAGCTGCACCCGGGGCGCTCTGCTACTAGCACGGGAGGCATAATACGAGCTAGGGTAGTTACAGGGCCGCAGAGGCACAAAAGCAGTACGCTGGCAGTCTATCGGGGCGGCTCTGAGAGTGCAAGGGCTCATCAGCCCCGGAAAGCCGTCAGGAGGCTCAGGCGGTCTTCACCGCCGCCGGGGCTGGCGAGCCCCTCTTAGGGTGGAAAGTGTAGATGATACGCTACCGGGTTTAAGGGTGCCTCTGGAGGCTCGGGTGAGAGCAAGCTATGCCAGTCAAGGTCAGGATTATCGGTGCGCCTAGTGTTAGGCTCGTCGAGTACCGGGACGGTATGACTGTGAGGGACGTTCTCCGGGAACTCGGGCTGCTCAGCAGCGAGTATGTTGTTGCCCGGAACGGACGGGTTGTAGCTGAGGATGAGCCCGTAGAGGACGGCGACGAGATAGTATTGTACCCGGTGGTGTCTGGTGGCTAAGTGCAGCATATGCGGCAAGCCAGCCGTATACGTTAGCCGCGCTGCTGGCCTTGCACTCTGCCAGCGACACTTCCTAGAGTACTTTGACCGCAAGGTGCGCCGAACTATACGCAGGTACCAGTTGTTCAAACCGCGGGAGCACATTGTGGTCGCTGCCTCTGGCGGGAAGGACTCAATGGCGCTCCTCCACTACCTCCACAACCTGGCTAAGCGAGTCCCCGGCTGGAAGGTCTCTGCACTCCTCGTAGACGAGGGCATCGGGGGCTACCGGGAGTACACTGTTAAGAGGCTTGTCGACTACGCCGAAGAACACGGTGTGGAATACTACATAGCAAAGTTCAAGGACTACATAGGGTATACGCTAGACAAGATAGTTAGAATGGGGAGAGAGAAGGGGCTCCCCTACCTCCCCTGCACATACTGTGGTGTCTTCCGCCGTTACATAATGAACCGCGCTGCCAGGGAGATTGGAGCCACTGTAGTAGCTACCGGCCACAATCTAGACGACATCGTGCAGACATTCCTCATGAACGTTCTGGGCAATGATTGGGCTAAGATAGTCCGCCTAGGCCCTGTCTCGGGGCCTGCAAACCACCCCAGGTTCGTGCGTAAAGTGAAACCATTCTACGAGGTGCTAGAGAAGGAGACAACTCTCTACGCTGTGCTCCATGGGCTTTATACCGGGTTCGAGGAGTGCCCCTACGCCCAGATGAGCATGCGCTGGACTGTGCGCCGCATGATAAACGAACTCGAGGAGCGCAGCCCCGGAGTGAAGTACTCGCTGCTAAGGAGCCTGGAGACGGCCATCGGTATACTGCGGAGGCAGGGTATAGGAGAGCCGAGTGACGAGGAGGGGCTCTATACTTGCGCCTTATGTGGCGAGCCAGCAGCACACCCGATATGCAGGGCTTGCCAGCTCCGCCTAGAACTAGGCATTATGGAGGTTAGCCGAGAGAAGCTAGAGAGCTTGCCGCCGGAGGCCCGCCAGATGGTCGAGAATGCTCTAAGACTAGCCGAGAAGAGGAAATGAAGACACGGAGATCCTTGGAGGGTGCTACATGACGGCTGCAAGCTGTAGAAACTGCTTCTACAAGATGTCACGGCTCATGGATGTGAACGTTGCCTCTAGGCTCATACGTTCCCGAAGAAAGCTTCTCATCCTGGGCCGGTGTATCGAGGCGGAGAAGCCCTGGGCGCTCAAGAGGTTTCCTGAGGAGGAGTATGCGAGACTGAGTGTTTGTCTCGAAGAGGAGCACGTCAACATGGCAGGGTTTAAGCTGGCTGGCATACTTGCTCGCCTAGACTTCGAGGAGGTAGCAGTACTTACAACCGACGGAAGTATGCACTGTGTACAGCTCCACTTTATGGTGGAGGAAGTTTTCAAGCTTGTCCGGCCCCGGGCTCGGCGGCGTCACTTCGTCGCCGAGAATGGGCGTGTGGTTGAGGTTCCCGTTGAGGCCGTGAAGACCGCCCGCTACCTCTCCCGCGTCGCTCGTTTACTCTCCGCTGTGCAGGCAACCGGCTCCTCCTAGCGTATCTTTTCTCCCGCTGGCTCCTTTGGGGCTGTCTCTCGGGTACCAGGACTACCAGGGCACGTAGAAGTTCTGGTATCTCGTGAACTAGTTGTCTCGCTATCCTCATGGACTCCCGGTACGCCGCTCCAAGCGTCATGCCTGGCGGAGCCTCTATCCAGACTTCCACCTCGCGGAATGTGCCATAGCTCTCTACGCGTAGCCTTCGGATCCTCTGGTACCGAGAAGCCCGCCGCAACGTATCCTCGACTTTCACCGCCATGCTGCGGTACGCGTTCCGCGAAACCACGCCTATTAGGTGCATCGCTGCCTCCCGCGCGATGCCTAGTAGCCCGTAGATCACGTAGGCGCCCATAGCTATAGCTGCAAGCCGCTCGGGCAGCACTGTTCCAAGCAAGTTTGACATCACTATCGCGATGCCGCCACCTATCTCGAAGACTATGTCAAGCTTGAGCTTCTCAGCTATCATTCTCACAGCCACTATGTCTAGCCCGACTCGGCGGAGGCTCCGTATAGAGAACCTCTCCAGAAGGTAACTGGTCACGCCGCTTAGCAGCGGATAAAGCGCCAGCACCACCGGAGTCGGCTCGGCATGACTGGACGTTAGGTTACGTAGCGCTACTAGGAGCGAGACAAATACAGCTATTATCGCAGCTATTAGTACTGCTAACGACTCCAGCCTTAGTATCTCGTAACGCGCCCGGTAGACTACCGTTCGGGAAGCCGCTACTTTGAATGCTAATGCAAGGCCACCGAAGCTCATAGCCTCTATAAGCCATACAAACGACTCCATGAGGATAACGTCTGACGGCTCATGGAGATAGAGAAGTAAGCCTACGAGGGACAGGGCCAGCGATACAATAGCTACAATGTATGCTGACCTCAGCACACCGGTAGCGGTAAGTATCTTTCTCACTGCCAGCCTCCTGACCATACTCTTCCACCGCCATACCATCATGCCGTTTATACCATGCAAGCTATGGTTCTCGGGTACACGCCATTCTACAATAAACCGTCTACAGCTACTACTATGAAGCAATAATGAGGAGGCGCAAACAAGCAAGAGCCATGCCTTGGAGTATCTCTAGCCGCCTCCCAAGCTCCGCAGATAGGCGTAATCCACGGCTCTAGTATTAGCTTTTAGCCAACAAATGGAGCCTAATCACATCATACCGAACTTGCACCGTCACCATGTATTTATTGTTCTGCACTACTTTCGGCCGTCGTGTAAAACTGGGGACACTCTAAGGCGAAGAATACTCCACAACGCTGATCAAGGCAGAGGGTTAAGGCATGCCGGGTTCCAGTCCATGTATGCTAGAGAAGCCTCACACGTTACCGCCAGAGGAGGCAGCTAGGAGGCTCGGCGTCAACCCCGCAACTGGGCTTAGTAATGAGGAGGCTAGAAGGAGGCTCGAAATCTGTGGTCCCAACGTACTGGAGACCGGCAAGAGGAAGGGCTTCCTGGAGGTATTCCTAGAGCAGTTCAAGAACCTCTTCGTATTAATGCTTCTTGCGGCTACGGTTTTCAGCTTCTATGTAGGTGAGACCGTTGACGCTGTACTGATACTAGCTATAGTACTATTCATGGCTATACTTGGAGCTGTGCAGGAGTACAGAGCTGAGCGTATACTTGAAGCTCTGAAGAAGCTAGCTTCGCCTAAGGCGCGAGTGCTCCGTGACGGCCGGATAGTAATGGTTGATGCCTCAGAAATTGTGCCCGGCGACGTGATAATAGTTATGGAGGGCGACCGTGTCCCTGCCGATGCAAGGCTCCTCGAGGCCAAGGACCTGTATGTGGACGAGTCTACGTTGACGGGAGAGAGCGTACCAGTGCATAAAAAGGCTGACACAATACTACCCGAGGACACTATTGTCTCGGACCAGATTAACATGTTGTTCTCAAGCACCTACGTTGTACGCGGTACTGGTAAGGCTGTGGTTACAGCCACCGGGAGGAACACCTACATTGGCCGTATTGCCCGCATGGTTGCAGAGACGCGCGCTGAGAAGACCCCATTCCAGGTAGAGCTCGACAGACTCGCTAAAAGGATCGCCGCAATAGTGGTTCTCATTGCCACGTTGTCGTTTATCATAGGCTATGTGTTCCAGGAGGCAGACTTAGTAGACCTACTGCTTACGAGTATAGCGCTTGCAGTGGCGGCTGTACCAGAGGGATTACCAGCCATAACTGTGATAGTATTCTCCATCGCGGCATGGAATATGGCTCGCAGGAACGCGCTAGTACGGCGCCTTGCCGCTGTAGAGGCGCTTGGCTCGGCAAGCGTCATCGCCACTGATAAGACTGGTACCCTTACTGTTAACGAGATGACTGTTAGGCAGTTCCATACGCCCGACGGTAGAGTCTACATCACCACCGGCGAGGGATACAGACTCGAAGGCGGGGTATTCGAGGGCGATAAACAAGTCACTGCCGAGAGCAGCCCCCTGCTAAGACTCGCTGGACTCGTCTCTATACTCAACAATAACGCTGAGCTAGAGAATGGAAAGATACACGGCGACCCTATGGAGGCTGCACTTCTCGTCTTCGCCCACAAACTAGGCATGGACCTAACCCAGGTGAAGAAAGAGTACCGGAGGCTCCGTGAGATAGCCTTTAGCAGCGAGAGGAAACGCATGACTGTAGTAGTTGAGGGGCCAGAAGGCCTGCTAGTACTCTCCAAGGGCGCGCCAGAGATAATCATAGAGAGGTCAACATCCTATATGACTATTGACGGCAGCGAGAAGCCTCTCACAGACGCCGAGAAGACCAAGCTGCTAGAGCAGGTAGAGAATATAGCCGGTAAGGGCTTCCGTGTCCTCGCACTAGCTTACCGCCGGGGAGATAAGAGAGACCTAGAAGCCAGCGACGACGTGGTAGAGAGCCGCCTAGTGCTTCTAGGCATGGTGGCTATCATTGACCCGCCAAGGCCGGAGGTACCTGAGGCAGTCCGTAGAGCGCTTGAGGCCGGTATTAAGGTGGTAATGGTTACTGGCGACCACCCATCTACCGCTAGAGCTATAGCAGAGATGATAGGCCTACCAAGAGGCAGAGTAGTGACCGGCCAGGAACTAGAAAAGATGAGTGACGACGAGCTCAAGAGGATAGCCGATGAGGTCATGGTATTTGCCAGAGTTACACCGGAGCATAAGGCGCGCATAGTCCGGGTCTACAAGGAGCTTGGCCACATAGTGGCTGTTACTGGTGACGGCGTCAACGACGCGCCCGCGTTGAAGCTAGCAGATATAGGTGTGGCTATGGGGCGGCGGGGCACCGAGGTAGCCAAGGAGGCTGCTGACATGATACTACTGGATGACAACTTTGCCACCATAGTAGCGGCTGTCGAGGAGGGTAGGAGGAGTTTCGACAACGTTAAGCGCACAGTACTCTATCTACTCTCAGCAAATATAGCCGAGGTAGCAACCGTATTCTATGCTACGATAAAGGGTATAGGTACTATCTTCAACGCTGCTATGCTGCTCTGGATAAACATAGTGACAGACGGGTTCCCTGCTGCTGGAATGGCATTCGAGGAAGCTGAGCCTGACGTGATGAAGAGGCCGCCAAGACGGCGAGGCCAGGCAATACTTGGTAAGCCACAGTTCACCTATCTATTATTGCTTAGCACCATCGAGACAGTGTTGACCCTTAGCTTCTACCACCTCTACGCAGCAGAGCTAAGCCCAGCACACGGCAGGGCAGCTGGCTTCCTGGCGCTGATGTATGCCGAGCTTGCACAGTCCATGGCATTACGCCGGCTCAACACACCGCTATCGCTAAAGATTATCCCGTCCAACCGGCAGTGGCTCGCAGGCTACATAGTTGGCGCAATACTAGCCGCAATATCTGTAACCGTACTAGCAGACTTATTCCGTATAGGCAGCCTAAGCCCAGTCGACATAGCGTTAATATTCATCGTCTCCCATGTAGCAGTGCTGAGCTTTGAAGAGGTACGCAAAAGACTTGGACTACACGTCTAGCCTTGCACTGTTTTCACGCGCACACGTGCTTCAACTAGTCCCTCATCCGTAATCACGAAGCTTGTCCATCCTTGGGATATGGGAGTACCCTTAGCCTTTTTCACTAATATCTCTCTCACCGCGACTCCAGCTTCAAGGGCTTCGCTATGATATCGTACTACCGCAAACACGTCTACCATATGTTCTAGTATAGCTGCTATCTCCGCATATAGCTGGCTTGGCGTATGTAGAGTAGCCAATGTGAACACGCTACGACGCTTAGCAAGCGAGACACGGAGCACATTCACAAAGTCGTAGACGACAGTGGGCTCGTAGCGTAGAAAGAATGGGTAAAGACTGTCAATGACTACAAGCCCGTTACCCTTCACACCGTTCAGGTCAACAAGGCGCTGGATCGTAGCTGCAGCTGCATGCGTATCCAGCGTCGAAAGCCTTTCCGCTACATAGTCCTCGCTCTCGAGGCCATAGCGGGCCCCATACCCGTCTATGAATAGGAGCCTGCCTTGGGCGACATAACGGCGCGCCTCTATGCCTCGGCTCTCCATACTTTCAACAATGCTCTCAGGGTCGTCGTCCAAGCAAACATATACCACCTTTTCTCCACGATTCAACATGTTACCGGCTATGAGCTGCACTATGAGAGATTTTCCTGCACCACCCTCGCCGGCAAGGAGCATAAAACTCCTACGTGGCAATCCACGCGGTAGGAGCTTATCGAGAAGCTGTATGCCTAGTTTAATCCACTCGGTAGGCAAGAGGCTGGTCCCAGAGCTATATAATGGTCCAGACCAGAGCTAAATACTTGTATTACGACTATAACTATTCAGCGAAACCCCATCCTCTACGCAAGGTGGTGCGACTGTCTTGAGATGGGATAAGACTCTGGGCCCCGCTTACACGGTTCTCCGTGTACATCTCGAACCCGGTGAGGAGCTATGGAGCGAGCCCGGCGCAATGATGCTGATGAAGGGTGACGTTGAGGTTAAGACTACGAGCGGTGGTATAGGTCGCGCTATACTCCGTAAACTAGCTGGTGGCGAGAGCTTCTTCTTCAACATATTTCGCGCGCATAGCCCTGCAGAGATATGGCTCGTCCCAGAAACGCCCGGCGATATAGAGGCTATCGAACTGAGAGATGACGAGTGGCTTATACAGGATACGAGTTACCTAGCCCATTATGGCGACGTGGAGGTCTCGGCGGGGTTCCGTGGTATTCGAGGCTTTATAGCGGAGGGCGAGCTATTCTGGCTGAAAGCTAGCGGCCGGGGCATAGTATGGATTAACAGCTATGGAGGCATCGAGCGTGTCGAAGTTCCACCTGGAGAGAAGGTAATAGTAGACAATTTTCACTTCGTAGCTATGCCAGCCTTTACTAGGTATAATGTAAGAAAGATAGGTGGATTGAAGACTCTAGTGTTTGGCGGTGAAGGACTGGTTATAGAGGTCGAGGGTCCTACAGTACTCTATCTCCAAACACGGACACTGCCTCCCCTAGCGAGACTTCTTGCAAAGTTCTTACCTAAGCGAGGCTAGGGCTCCGGCGGCGTGTACCTCCAGAGAGATAACGGCGACGGCTCCGTCTTCCCCGGCTTGTTTTCGCCACGCCTGAGCCTTTCGAGCGCCCTACGTAACGGTTCCGCATCGAAGCCTACCGTTGTATGGAGTGCTGCTAGGCCCTTCCATTTGCCGAAGCGGCGGGCTAGCTCGGAGCTGGCACTAGGTTCTGGAACCCGATACGCCTCGGCTGCAAGCCTCTTCAACCATCGATCAAGAGGCAGGCTAGAGTAGTCCCGGCATGCTAGAAGCTTCGTCAACGCATGCGAGTACGCGCCTATACCATGCACCTCGCGTATGACGTCTACACTGCTACAGTCCAGCTCCTCCACTCTCCGCCTAGCTAGCTCCATCACAGTGCGTGCGCGGTAGCCTAGTCTAGCCTCGCGGAGGACATGGTAGCTCAACTTATCCGGTCGAGGGGTCTCGAGGTATAGACCGTAGGGTGTTCTCAGCCGCCGTGATGCTAGTAGGTGTAACTTGTATAGCATACCCCAGCCTTGCCGAAAGCTAGCATTTTGCTGGCACACCGCCACGAGCACGGCGTACCAGATACTACAGCTGCGCAGCCTCAGCCCAGGCAGCGTCTCGACCACGCCACCTACTAGAGGATCATCGCGAGCCCGCTTACGATAATCGTCTATGTCCTCGTTGAGCCCCATCATCCACTGTATCTTGCCTATCATATCCTCCCAGCAACGCTGCCCTTTCTCGGCAAACACTTCCACGATTATAGTATTGTTCGTCTCGCGGAGAACTGCTACAGACCCGCTGCACAGCTCTATCTTCACTAGCGAGCCATCATACATCCAGCCGAAACTGTACAAGCGCCCAGTGTCTGTTAGGCTATAGCCCGGAGGATGACGTAGCTCAGTCTCGTAAGCCTTCTCGAGCTTCACAATATCGTCCTGCACCTTTCCCCAGCACCCTCCATCTGTAAAAGTGTTGAACAACTATGCTGCCATCCAAGCGAGATGAATGCACTGCCAAAAGTCGGCAGTCGTTCCAGAGCATACCGGGTATGGTCTAGATATAAAGCCGTTGAAGCCCTGGCAAAGCTAAACGCGGGACAACGGGCCTAAGTAAGGATATGCTGAGGGAGGATTGTGACTCTAGACCATACAGTGGTTGTAGCACTTCTGATGGGCCTCATGCCGGGCTTTGAGCCGAGATACGCGCTCCCAGTACTAGCCATGAGGCTGGGTATACTCCCAGCACTCTTGCTGGCCTCGCTAGAGGTCCTCCTACTTTCAGTCCTACTTCCTATCGTAGCGCAGCAAGCCTGGCACTTACTGCTAGCTTATTCGGAGCGTCTCCCAGTGCTGGGAAAGCTCGTCACCCGGATTGAGGCAGCGCGTCAGAAGGCCCACCGGCTTACGTCGAGGTATGGGCTTCTAGGCCTAGCACTCTTCGTTGCTGTTCCTCTCCCGGTTACTGGCATCTATACTGGGGCTGTTGTCTCACTCCTCCTAGGGATAGACGCTAGGAAGGCTGCCATAGCGCTGGCCATGGGCGGACTGGCGTCTCTAGCCATAGTATCGCTGTTAACACTTGGAGTTCAGTTGGCCCAAGGATAGGGGAGAAGGTGCCGAGTCTTGGTGGGTGAGCCACTGCCGAGTGTTCGGGTCGCCGGAGAAGGAGCTGCAGCGGTAAAGAAAGAAGGGGCGTTGATGGTCTACCGCAAGTGGGTTGATGCACCTCGGGGACTGCCGCCCGGCAGCCTAGTAGTGATTGAAGACAGGCGGGGAGAGCTTCTTGGCTGCGGTCTCTACGACACCGTCGGCCCGGTTGCTCTGAGACTAGTGGAACTCGGGAGCTGCAGCTTTAGCAGCGCTGAGGAGGCTGTGTACGCGCTCATTGAGGCCGCGTACAAGGTGCGGCAGAGGATAGGCTATGCCGGGGATCCGGAGGCCGGCTACCGGCTAGTGCACAGCGATGGCGACATGATGCCGGGCCTCATAGTTGACGTGTATGCCGACCTGGCCGTATACCAGTCGAGCAGCATCGTGTGGGATGTGCACGGAGAGACTGTGGCTAGAGCACTAGCCGAAATAACTGGAGTACGCCATGTATACGAGAAAAGTCTGCAAAGAACACGCCGCGATATCGGCTTGCCTCCCCGCGAGGGTCTACGCATCGGCAACAAGACTAGGACAATCATACGCGAGGGAGAGGCAAGGTTCATAGTGGATGCACGTATCGGACAGAAGACTGGTTTCTTCCTCGACCAGAGGCTCAACAGGCTAGACTTTGGGAGACTCGCAGAGGGCACCGTACTAGACCTCTTCAGCTACACTGGCGGCTTCGGCATACAAGCCCTGCTAAACGGAGCAGAGAGAGCTGTGTTCGTCGAAGAGGACGAGAAAGCTGTCAAACTGCTACGCTCCAATCTCGAACTCAACCGGGTAGCCGACCGAGCAGAGATAGTCCAGTCTAACGTCTGGAGCTTCCTAGCCAGCGCCACTAACAAGGGGGAGAGCTACAACGCTATATCGGTTGACCCACCTGCGTTCATACCACATCCAGGCGCGTACCGGAAAGGAGTACAAGCATACACGAGGCTCTATGCTCTCTCAGCCAGGATAGGCTCTAACGACTCCCTTCTAGCCCTCAGTAGCTGTAGCACACACCTCAACCGAGAAGACTTCATGAGGGTTGTGGCTAGAGCATTAGCCTGGAGCGGTAGGAGCTACCGGCCCCTAGGCAGTGTCCGGGGCATGCCCCCAGATCATCCTGTTAGGCCTTCCTCACCCCACCTCGAGTACCTTAAGTCGATATTCATTGTCCTAGACTAGGGCAGCCCGGTGTTTAGCCTCATACGAGCTCCTCTAGGCATAGGATACACGCGTCGGGCACGGTATAAGCAGTATCTCCCCCATCTACCTTATCCAGGATTATCACTGCCGCTAGGAGTACGAGCGCACCCGTAGCCGCTAGTGCTACGAGCAAACTCTACTCCCACACTTCTCCCACCATAGTTGGAGGGTTAAATATATTGCCATACAGCTCGACGAGAGCCTACTTCTAGTATTCCCAGGAGCTACTAGCCACCGGGTACGGGTAGACTTGCCCATAGCTCTCCCAAGGATAGCAGAGGAAGTCGGCATAGTGCTCAGCGGCGCAAGCACCTCGATGGCACCAATAGCGCTCCGGAGAGACCGAGAGCTACGCGTCCTCGAAGAGGACCTAGTCTTACTAGTAGACCCCCGTCTAGAGAACTATTACATGCTCGGAGTCGTGCGCTGGATTACCAGGTACGAGCCCTTCCTCCGCAGAAGTATACATAACATATACGTGGAGCACCCCGACGCACTTGATACCGAGGTAGTCATGCCCTTCTCTAACGCCTACGTGGAGATATACGCAGGCATATGCGATGAAGGCCCAGTATGCGACGGGAGAAAAGGGCTTGTTAACAACGTCTACGCGCCAACACCCGGCAGCAAGGTCTTCAAGCTAATAGACGCCGAGCCCATTACAAAGTATCTAACTGTCTCAAAGCCGATTAGCATAGGTGTGCACAAGTATAGCAAGTGGCGCCTACCACTGGACACCGAGTGGCTCAACTACCATGTGGGCGTCTTCGGCGCCACCGGGACAGGCAAGAGCAGACTCATACTACGTATGATGAACGAGCTAACGAGGAAAGGCTATAACCTAATAGTATTCGACCATAGCGGTGTAGACTATACACCATTCGCCACAAGACTCGGCGGCACCGTTATCAAGGCTTCCGAGATACGGATCGAGCCACAAATATTCGCCTCCATTCTCTCCCGGCTTACCGGCGTCCAGGGCCAGCAACGCGATGCTATAGAGATAGCAGCAATGTGTTATACAATGAACGTATATAAGAGTAATGGAGGCGGTGAACGCTACAATAGTGAGGAATGTCGCGAGATAACCGGCCAGAAGTCTAAGCAGCAAGGTCTCAGCCGTTTCGCCAGAAGTAGCGAGGAGCCAGGAGCAAGAGACGAGTTCCTCGAACTCCTCAAGACTGTCGCGCTGCGGCTCAATTTACGCTCGACTAGCATAATCAAACTTAGACTCCTAACCCGTCTTTCAGTACCCGAACACGTGTTTGAGAGCTTAAAGGCACGAAAGATAGAGCCATTGGAGGTCGTGAATACTGCCCTCCGTGAGAGGCTCGTTGTGATCGATATGAGCGACGAGCAAGACATAGAGGTTAAGCGGGGTATATTAGCATCCATAGCTTCCGCTGCATGGGAGCTCATAGCCGAGAGAAGGGAGCCCATAGGCCTAGGCTTAGTAGTAGACGAGGCCCAGAACTATGCTTGCGAGTACTGCGGCGAGGCCGGCAGAGCTCTTGAGACCATAGCCCGGGAGGGGAGGAAGTGGAAGTACTTCATCATAGTAGCTAGCCAGCGTGTAGCACGCGACATAAGACCTGGTGTGAGGAGCAACCTCGGCACTGTGTTCTTCTCGAAACTCCAAGCTACCGGAGATCTACAGGAGTTGGCTGGCTACCTCGACCTAGGCCGGGTGACCGAGGCTAGCCTGGCTATGCTGGGACGCCGCGAGTTCTACGTGGCTGGGCTAATGAATCCGCTGCGTAGACCGCTGCTCATACACGTTGATAGCGTCGAGGAGGGCTAGCGCTGAGTGCGCCGAGGCTCGTATATGTAGCGTTTCTCGGGGTTAGTATGGCCTAGCAGTACTAGTGCCCCGGAGCCACCTACAGCCTCCAGCATAGACGCTAGATGGCCTACTATCTTTCTCCTCAACAGTTCTAGCATGCGGGACTCGAGCCTGGTATACTCGTCTACGACGTCTATCGGGTAGGGGAGTCCCGTAGCAGGGTTGGTAAGCTTGTTCAGCATTGAGAGCGTCTTCTCTAGGCCCAGGCCGCCATAGTCTAGTACCTCTACGCGTACAGCTTGATGGTTCGGATGGCTCACAGAGGGCTTATAGAAAGCCACGATCACTCTGCTATATTCTCGTCTAGCGGCTAGCCTTTCCTCGACTATGCCCTGGTACTTCCTAGGCTCGACACCTTTCTCCGCAGCTATTATCTCGGCATAGCGTGGGAGTAGTTCTCCGAAGGAGCCGAGTACGAGGTACTCGCCATTGCCTAGCAGTAGGCTCATGATAGCCTTGTCGTTGAGGCTTAGTCGACGACCGAGCCTAGCACCTAGGAGGCGAGAGTAGCTCCTCTTAACCACACCTACAAGCGTTATCCCCAGGCGCTGTGCTCTCTCAAGCAGTTGTGCTACTGAGTCGTCGAGCTTTGCTAGTATGCGGCTCTTGGAGACAGCTTTCTGGCTCTTGAATAGGAGCTGGTATGGTATCAGCTCACCGTCGAAGAGGATTATACGAGCGTCCATCAGTCCCTGTTCTACGTAGCCTAGTACGCGGTGTGCTACAGCCTTCTCCACGAGCTTCGCGTAGAGTGGTAGGATTCTATGTGCATCCTCGGTGTCGACAAAACGTGCACGTGCGTAGACGTCGTAGGGCCTCACACCCCTAGCTCTGAGACCACCGAACCCAACATAGCCGGCTACTACTGCTACCAGGTGGCCACCGACTAGATCCATGCCCCCGTCTATGGGGAAAGTCGAGTCTATAGCTACACCTGGCAGAGGGTTCTCGCTGCCTAGCCTGCCGCGGGGAAGGCTTTCCAGGATTCCTCGTATTTCTCTACTCCCGTCGTACTCTTCGCGGAAGCTTAGTATCTTGTTAGCTATCTGCTCTGCGAGTTGCCGGCTAGTCTCTAGTAGACTCTGGACTGCTGGTGTCAGCTCGATTTCTTCCTCCTCCTCGTAGAAGCCAGGCATGCCGGGTGGCCCAGAGCTGGGTCCCGGCTCTCCCATGGCCCATGCCATTGCTCCCACACGGCTCCTACACTAGGTACTAGAACCAGGTAGTACCTTGAATACCCGCCGAGGCCATGAAGGCGGCGCCTCGCTGATGACCAGCACGTCTTACGAGGTAGCGCTGAGAGTGTGGGGTCTATGGATCGCCGTGCCCTACTACTGGCAGCGCTACAAGCGCTACACGTATCGAGCTGGAGCGCATACTATGCACTAACTAGGAAGCTCTACAATGACAACCCTGAGTTCTTAGTCATGCTTGCTGCCGCCGAGACATTACCCACTGCTGTCGGCATGTTTGGCGCATTACTTGCCGAAAAGAGGGGTTACCACGCTGCACTGGCACTAGGCATCCTTGAAGGCCTCTTCCTAGCCATGGTAGGCGTGTTCATCGACCAGCCCCTAATGTTATGGCTAAGCGCTCTGCTCGCGAGCCTCTTCTGGTCGACATCAGGGCCGCAGATACTCGGTTACACTATGACGCTCGCCGGCGGCAGCGGCACAGTATTAGGCCTTGTACTCGCCGGCAGTACACTCGGATGGAGTATCGGCGGTGCACTAGCACCTCTACTCTCCGATATCATTGGAGCCAGCCACGTGATGATTATATCAGGAATTATCACTATGACTATGTATCTCGCCCTCATACTATTGTCTGACAACCTAAAGCCAGGCAAGGAGAGGACCAACTGGAAGCGTACACGCTTCATAGCCGCTATAGCCTTGTTATCTAGCCTCGTGTTCACAGGAACCGAGATCATAGGCTCACTATACATGGCCAAACTCAGTGTTGAGACGGGCAGCAGCGCCGGCTACGCCGCCGCCAACGCTGCCACTGGGCTCGTTGCCGCAGCTGTTAGGCCTGCAGCCGGCTCGATAATAGACCGTGTCGGTGAGAACTTTGTGCTCGCCGCTGGCCTGGCAGCGTATACGGTGTACATAGCATTACTCTCGTCACTCCATGGGCTAGCATTCGTGCTTGTCTGGCTAGTGCCCATATATCCGTTTGTCGACACGAGCCTCTACAAGCTCGCTGCAAGACTCCTCGGCGATGCTATGGGCTCAGCTGTAGTGTCTTCAAGCTATAGTATAACAGGTCTAGTGCTACTCGCAGCAGCACGCATAGAGCTAGGGGAGAGCGGCTATACGCTACTAGCAGTGGCATCGTTCCAACTAGCCCTAGTTTTATCCATAATACTGTCTAGGACTGCTAGCCGCTGGCAACCTCACGGAAGAGTTTATCTTATTAGCGGGGGGCGTACGCGCAAGCTTGGGGGACGCTAGCATGGCTGGCCCACGCGATCCGGAAGTCATGAAGATAATCTATCAACGTGTACTTAACAAGATGGTTTGCAGGAAGTGCGGTGCGCTAAACCCACCTGGCGCCAAGAAGTGCCGGCGCTGCAAGAGCAAGAACCTTAGACCAAAGCGCGTACTAGCAGGCATGAAGAAGGGCTAAACTCAGTCTCTTCCCTCCTCCCTTGTTTCTGTCTCAGCTCCCTCCTCCATCCTTGTACGCTCAAGGATCCTTCGGACACCATCTATCACGTATAGTATAGCCTCCTTGAGCTTGCGCGCATTATCCACGTATTCGCCTGGCAGGTCGTAGACCACTGTTATGAAGCCCTCGTAGTCCAGGGCATACTTGTAGGTCGTGCTGGTAAAGTTCTCCTCTAGTAGTATTCTTAGACCCTCCCGCGTCGGCTCTACGTCGAGTGGCGCTGTCACGCGTAGCATCCCCGTATCACGGTCATAGATTATGGCAAGCCCTATCGATTCTCCCCGTCTATCCTTATACTCTACAACTATGTTGCCATGAACTCGGCGGTATGGCAAGCCGAGAGCTCGAACATAGACTTCTACGTCAGATATATCTGACACCATTACATGGACACCCGAAGTAACCAGCCGTGCTGGAATGGAACCCCCTCCTCCTGGTTAGGCCCGGTCGGGGTATTGAGCATAGCCCGGAGAGATTTACTCACGTTATTGGCTGGGGTTGCAGCCCACGGCTCCGGAGAAAGTTCTCTACGATACGCACCACCTCGCTAAAGACCCTCTCTAAGCTAGCCCTTACAGAGGCTCCTGCAGCTTGTGCGTGACCTCCTCCTCCACCGCCGAGACTGCGGCTGAGCTGCTCCATGATGTCACGACCTAAATGCAAGCCAAGCTTCTCTACAATACTCTTCCGTGCCCGGCCAACCACTCTCGTCTCTGAGCCACGCTCAGAGACTACTATCACGAGGTCGGCGCCAAGGTCGAGTATTGCGCGCGCTACGCTGGACTCGTAGGCCCCCACATGGGTGAATGCTATGATGTAGTCGCCTGCCCGTATACTATGCATCCTCTTCGCGCCTTTTATCCGAGCTATCCGCTCAGGGGGCTCCATGGGCGGCGATTGTAATGCCTTTAGTACGCGCTCGAGGCTCGCACCCTGCTCGAGAAGCTCAGCTGCTATCCGGAGCGTCCTTGCATTTGAGAGTATGAAATGTCTAGTATCATATACTATGCCTGCGAGAAGTAGTTCTAACACTGGCTTTTCGAGACGCAATCCCAGTACATGCGTAGCCATGAGGTATACTAGCTCGGAAACTGCACGGGCATGCGGATCATATATAGCTACTTTTGCACGTTCCACCAGCTTGTTAGAGGAGTGATGATCTATTACGACAAGGAGCACGTTGAGCGCGAAATTGGCTAGTTCCCCTAACTGCTCGGGTGACGCTGTATCAACAACAACAGCCATGGCCGATTCTTCGGGGGGTTCGTCCTCCACGTCGCCTGGCTCCTTTCCCATTATGTCTCGTACTAGCCTTTTACTAGCCTGGCTAAGCCCCTCGGGAAAGACCAACCTAGCATCGTAGCCGCTGCTACGTAGTATCTCCTTTACAACATATGCTGCTGCTAGTGCGTCAGGGTCTGCGTTACGATGCCCCATGACTACTATCGGCGTACCCGCTTCTTCTGCTAGATTTAGCATCTCCTCCGTCTTTTTCCTGAGCCATTCTGGCACGTAGCTGTTCTTCAAGCCACCTTGCTGCCTCGTCAATAGCCTCAGCCACTACCTCATCGTATGATAAGGGGGCTATCAGCCTACCCGTAACCCTAACATCTATGTTTATGCGTAGACTTTTACCGTCCGGACTAAGTTCACCCTCTACTATGAGATCTAGTTCTTCTAGTCGCCGGCGTAGCACTCGTTCTAGATGCTTCGAGACTATCCTCTCGACACCGGCAAGTAGTTTCTCCAGCTCCTCGGGCGTCAAGGGCTTCTCTTCGAGTCCCACGCTTACTATGCGCGGCATTTCCTGTCACAGCCCTCCTTCAAACAGACACTGTTGACTCCCACTACACTGGGTTTTAGTTAGCCGAGCCTCCTCTTAGAGAGCTTCTCGACCACAAGCCCCCAGCATAGGAGAAGCAGCGGGCCAAGAATACCGTAGACGCGTGGCGAAATGAGAGCTAAAAACCCGAGACACTACTGCGGAGCTGGCTAGCCTCCTGCGCCTCCCTGTTTGCCTAACGTGAGCCTTGTCTGTAGCTGCTTTATCTCCTGAGCAAGCTTGTCGAGCTGCTTCTTTATCTCATCCTCCTGCTTCTTGAGCTTCTGAAGTCTTAGCTCGAGTATTTCTAGCCTATCCTTCAGCTCTTGAATCACTTTGTTCCGGTCGACGCGTACCAGTATATTCGCCTCCATACGGTAGACAGGTGCGTCCTCGCCTGCCTCCTCTAGGAGCTTGAGCACCTTCTGCGTCTCCGCTACTTCGCTCTCAACAGCAACTCTCTCTTGAGCGATGCGTGCATACTGCGCCTGTAGGCTTTGGAAGCGTGCAAGTTTGTTCTCTAGCTCTGGCGGTATACGCTGCGCCACAACTATCCACCTGTAGCCGCAACCGCTTCGAGTGTCGCTGCTGCTAGGCTAAGATAAGCGTTTATCAAGGTCCTAGCTGCGGAAGGGTCGCGCGCCTCAATACATATTCTCAAAACGCCATCCCTGCTGCTTACCTCTACCCGGCCCCTACGGGGGTCTGGAGGGTTACGTGCCTCTGTCTCCAGAGCCTTTACTAGGGCTTGGACTAGCTTCTCGGAGAGGCCCTTTAGCTCTATACAGCCTGAGACCCGTGTCATAGTCTACCACGCTCGCTAGCCGCAGGAGCGGGCCACATACTCTACCAGTGCTGCAGCGGAACTCTATCTCGGCTAGAGAGCTCCTACCCCTATTGACTACAGCGACTACATCAAACCGGCTAAGGGCCTCCTCGTAGTCTACAGCTATGCCTGCCAGCATGGATCTAGCCAGTACGTCTGCTAGACGGTGCAAATCCTCGCCGGCAGCCGGTGAGACGTATATGCCGAGGCTCCTAGCGCCGTATGCTCTCTGCGCTCCAGGCGTCTCCCGGGAAAGTCTCACACCTTCAAGAATCATACGAGTCATTAGTCGAAGCTCCATCTCTGGAGGCTCAAGCGGCTCATATACGCTTAGTGTACCCGGATTACCCTTCCAGACTGATACTATTATCACACGTTGGGCACCACGTGCAACTGCTTCATAGTATAAGTCGCGGAATGTTGCTTTGCCGCGTGTAAGTCTTTCAGCCTCCGGGAGAACCGAGACCAGGTCTTTGACAAAGCTTCTCACACGCTGCGTAGGCCGATGCGACGTCGTAACTATTATACGGACCTTCTTCAAGGCTCTATCACGCTACAAAGCACTCCTAAGCTCTGAATACATTCTCCACGGAAAGGACTATTCTAGTCTAGATTATTATTAATGCTGATTGGGATTACAGGAAGTTATAGTCTACACCTAAGCAATCCTGGAAAATAGGCATGCTTTGTAGACAAAACAGACCTCCTCAAACAGTATAAGACTTTGGTTGCCTTGCTGCTAGGTACTATCAAAACTATTACTCAATCCCTGAGGTTTTTGTGAGATTAATCCTCACGAATGATTATCTTGGGGAAGTTCTTGTTTAGCCCGGTCCTCGGCACATAAGCGCCGCCAGCCCACACTGCACCACACTTAGTGCATGTCCAGAGACCAACACTAATTCTCTTGACATGACCCTTAACTCCACAGAATGGACATACATGGTCCGCATACCGACGCTGCATTACGTCTCTCCAACGCTTTCTTAGCGTAGAGCCGTAGCGCGGACCAAACCTTCCAGCTATGCCTACCGTGCGCGTACGTTTCGCCATTACTGTGTCCCCCGCGACCCTTGGAGCTTAGAGGCCTAGGTTATAAGGAGTGTTGTCCACTACCATCCAATACTTTACTCATTTCCGGATTCGTCGGCTTCCTGAACCGCCTCATCAACCACCTCGGTTGCCTCGACCGGCTCTTCATGCTCCTTGGGTGGAGGTGGCGGTGGCTGCTGTTCTTCACCGGGTGTTTCCGCTTTCATCTCTTCCTCCAACTTAGCACGGTAGGGTAGAACTATATCCTCAAGTACCCTATGGTATACACTAGCCTTGTTTAGAGCTATGCTTACAGCCGTTAGTACCTCACGATAATCTAGATCACCCATACCAGTTTTCTGTATGCCTGCAATCCTTCCATCCTCGCTAACTGCTACAACCATCCTCGTATCAGCTACTTGCTCTTCCTCGTATGTTGGATCAACTATGAGTTTTCCAGCCACCTTAGCGATAGTTACTGTCACTACACGGTGATTTACGGGTAGTATCATTGTGTATTTGCTGCGGTCTACCTGGTATCCGTTCTCAGTCTTCACAGCTGTTGGCAGTCTAGCAGAGAGGAGAGCAGCCATAGCAGCCAACATCGAAGCATCGAACAAGTTGCCATCATGGTTCAGCACGTATATATCCACGAATACGCGCCATACATGCTTTCCGGGTTCTAAGACAAGCTTGTCTAGGGCTACAGCCTTTATCTCACGCAGACTCCTATCTATCACGCGTGCCAACTCTATAGCATTCTCGTCTGGTGGGCCTGGCTCAAACGTCGGCGACGCAAGCGGCACAAACTCGGCATGTACGACAAGGACCCCCTCATTAGGTGTATCGGGGAAAGGAGCAACTATGTCAGTCTTTATACCAGCAAGTACGACTGTCTGACCTAGCTTGACTAGCGCAGAACCCTCTGCACGCTCAATGTAGCCCGGCACTATCTCTATACTCCTCACTTCGTCTAGCTTACGCCCGTCTAGCCTTACTCCCCGCGAGAGCAGAGTCTCCATAGTGTAGCGCTTAAGTTTCGGCACAACAGGCTGGAATGAAGGTGTTATGCTCACTACTCACCACCCTCCTCTGTTACCTCTACATACTTCTTGCGGAGTACCTCCTTCTGGAGCTTATATATAGTCTGGATGCCCTTGCGGGCAAGCTCCATAGCTTGCACAAACTCGTCATGAGTTAATACACCATTGAGCTGTAGCAGAAGCACTTTACCCAAGTTAGGCGCCATTGCCACCGGCATATCCGCCTCTGCATAGTTGTCCTCTATCTCGTCGATGTCAAGAACAAGCACTCCGTCAACCTTGCCGACCGCTACGCCAGCCACCAGATCCCGCATTGCTATACCGGCATCAGCCAAGGCCAGACTTGCAGCTGTTATCGCAGCAGTTCTTGTACCACCGTCAGACTGTAGGACTTCCATGTAAACGTCAATAGCCGTACGAGGGAATAACTCTGTGAGAACCACAGCCTCGAGGGCTTCCCTGATTACCTTGGATAGCTCCACCTCTCTACGTGTAGGCGCCGGCGTTTTACGCTCAGCCGTCGAGAATGGAGCCATATGATATCGGCATCGTATAACAGCACGGTCAGGGAGAGCCATATGGCGTGGATGCGCCTCACGAGGACCATAAACTGCAGCGAGAACACGTGTACCGCCATACTCTACTAGTGCTGAGCCATCCGCATTGCTGAGTACACCAACCTCCATCCTAATAGGCCTCAGCTGCGCTGCTAGTCTACCGTCGTGTCTGACAGCTACCTTCTGACCGTCACGCTCTTCCCACCGTATGAGGGCTGGTTTCTCACCTGTCGCACCACCCATGGCTTACACACCTCTACGGGTCTTCTCTCTACGTATAAACTCGCGCACCCTCTCAGTAAGACCGGTCGTGTGAGCCTCAGCTTCGATCTTCTTTATCGAGAGGATAACCACCTCTTCTAGGTCCTTATTCGGACAGCGTACCAGTATACGTCCATTCTGACCAACAACTATCTCGCAGCCGGTCTCCTGCATAATCATGTTTACCATAGACCCCTTCTTACCTATGACGCGGGGAACACGACTAGGCTTTATCTCCACAATGGAGCCCTCGACTATCCTGCCCAGTCCCTTACCCTTTATCGAGAGAAGCGGGTCCCGTGCCCGGTCAAATGCCACAACTTTGGCCACTATGTAGTCGCCAACGTCTAGGTACTTCTTGAGACTGTCTACCGCCGGGTTAAATGGACGGTCGAGAACCTCTTGTACGGTGAGTATCCCCTTGTAGGGTGAGGCTATGTCTACTTCCCAATGGGTTAAACCAATGTCCTTCACTAGCCCTATTACTATGTCGCCCGGCTTTGGTATGTACGCACCTTCAAGAGGAATTATACTGATCTTGTACTTGCCGTCATCGAGTTGTTGAATGCTGGCTAGCCCGGTTATAGTAGCATAGTACTGGTTGCCTTTGCGCTCGATGAAAGGCGAATCTACTACTATATCGTTGCCCTCAGCCAGTATATCTCCAGGTAAAACGATGGATCTAGGCGAGACGTATATCCGCGCCAACCCTGTCTACACCACGCTCACAACTTTGACGTCAACATTGCCCCGGGTGAGCTTATTGAGCTTATCCATAACTTCCTGTTGGAGTCCTGCAGGTATCTCTAGCTCGGCCACGAGGCTGCCATCACTACGCCAGTCCATATGTTTTACTTCTCCAAGCTTAGAGAGGGCCCCAGCTACGCGGCCCGAATACTGTGCAGGCACAACTATACGGAGGAGAGCCTTTGCAATCTTTATAGGGATTATGCGGCTTATAGCACGGACTATCTGTGGGGCTTGCTCTTCAACGCTCTTAAATGGGTCTACTCCTACGCCTGCCTGCTCCATAGCCGCTTCTATCCGGGCAGGCGGTATGGGAAGCTTAGTCTTCGGATCGATAGCGTTCTTGGCTATATAGTTTATAAGCTGGCGGCGCTTAGCCTCGATAAGCTTCCTGCGTTGCTCTGCTGTAAGTTGCAGCTCGCCACGACGAACTATTTCTGCAGCAATTTTCACTACATCATCTGTACCGAATACACGACGGAGAAGCTCAGGGGATGCGCGAAGGCCCCGCCGAAGATCAGTGTATATAGCGTCACTTATGACTAGGTCTTCCAGGTTTACATCCTTCCCCTGCTTAAATTCAAAAGCAAGATCAGGATTTACGAGGACCTCAAATCTCTTACCAGCGACCTCGAGTCTAGCCACTACTGGCTCGTGCTCGCCCTTACTCTTGCGCGGCATCTCTACTAGACACCGAGTTTTTCTAGGAACTTCTGCAGCTCCTCTTTAGACAGTTTCCGGAATCTCTGTGTTGCTGTGTCAACTACCCCTACTTCTAAGGTTTCAACAGTAGGCCTGCCCTCCATCACAGAGGCTACCGCCTTCATGCCAAGCAATATTGCATCATCTAGCGTCATGTCGTCGCGATACTCTCTCTGTAATACCTCAATGGCTTGGCCACCGCCCTGACCCAAGCCATGAGCCTTGTAGCTTATGTACTGGCCACTCGGCTCAGCAACATAGAGCTTAGGCCCTGTATCGTCGACACCAGCAATCATTAGCGTTACACCGAAGGGGCGGACACCACCATGCTGTGTATACACCTGCATTAAGTCGCAGATCTGGCGAGTGAGATACTCTACGGGTATCTGCTCACCATAGACGAACCGGTATTGTACCGCCAAGAGCCTGGCGTAATCTATCAGTATGCGTCCATCACTGCCGAAGCCGACGAAGCCTGCACCTATGTGTTCGTCAACCATGTAAACCTTCTCTAGCTGACCTATGTCTATCAGAGGGCTTGTCTTCCTCTTCTCAGCCACAATCACTACGCCATCTACAGCACGGACACCAACCATTGTCCAGCCGCGCTTGGCAGCCTCCATGGCATACTCTACTTGGAAGAGACGGCCATCCGGCGAGAACATCGATGTAGACCGGTCATACCCCATCATCGCTGGTGGTGCGGGGAACGACACTGTGCGTCACACCCTCCAAGCCGTGAAGCATAAACACTTACTCAAGCATAAAAAGCCTTATCCGAGCACAACAAACAACTAGGATACACATGGGCCGGTGAAGACGAGTCCGAAAACCGAGGTTGCGAGAGAATGGCTATGCGGAGTCTTCTCGCCCCAGAGGCCCGCCTCTAACAACATAACTGCCATCCTAGGAAGCCGCGAAACCCGGATATCCTCCCTCTACCTACACAGTTTTAGACCTGGACCTCTCGGGTGCCGCCGGGCCCCTGACAGCCCCGAAAGCCCTGGGGCCCACCTTGTGGATGAAGGGGCTCTGCGCGCCGGAACAACTATACCTCTCGTACTTATCCTCGCTTGATTAGGCCTCTTGTCTTGCACTAGGGTGTCTACGAGCGCTGTGATGAACGCGTCCTTCGTGCAGAGCAGCAGCGATGACTTGGAGGCCCCATTACTGAGCGAAAGGCATACATGTGGGAGGGGCGTGGAATGCCGAGCAACATTGAGAGGAGGGTTGCCCAGGCACTTAGGAGGCTAGCGAGGAGGCGAAACTGTGTTTCTATAGCCGAAGTGGCGGCGGAAGCTAGGCTTACACCAAGCGACGTACGTGGAGCACTAGAAGGACTCGAGAAGAAACGGCTTGTGATTGTCTCGGGTGACAGAGTCTGCTACACCGGTGGACCCGTGGATGAGCAGAGCTATGTTATTGGCCCCGAGCTGCGTCGTGTAATAAACGAGGTACGGTCTAGAAGGAGTATAGTAGCCTCCGTCTATGAGCTGGAGCGTGGACCTCTTAGACTCCTTGTGGTTGCAAGGCGAGACGGCATAGTGTTTGTTGTTCTACCGGTGTCGGGTAGAGAACCTACTGAGCGGCTAGTTGGCCTTGCTAGGAGGCTTGCACGTCTAGCTCGCCGTCTGGCTGAGGATGGCTGTCACGATCTCCCCGCTGGCCGCGGCACACCCAGACTGGTCGTACCGGTACTCGCGTCGGACTATGGTGCACCGAGGCTTGTCGAGGGCATAGTCTTTAGGCCCGCGAGAAGCCTCCTAGCTCTGATAATTGGGCCAGAGCCTATACTATCTGACCCGTTTGCACGAATCTACGAGTGTAACCAGCAAGCTAGGCGAGAGGAATCTCAATATATCGAGTAGAAGCTAGCTCGACTATACCTTCTATCTTCTCGTACTCCCTTAGTAGTTTATCCGGGTCAGCACGTGTAGCAACTAAGCCACGGGCTAGCTGACAGTACTCTCTAGTCTTGGCAGCCTCCTCGTATACTCCTATGCGCCTTGTAAGCGATACTATCTCTTCCTTATCGAAGCCAGCTAGAGGTCTTATCAGGGGGACGTTTAGGGGCCGTGCTCTAGTTAGCGCATAGAGGTTCTTTAGTGTCTGGCTCGATACCTGGCCTACACTTTCGCCCGTGTATATAGCGTCATAGCCCTCGGCTAGGGCGAACTTCTCGGCTACAACATACATAGCGAGTCTCAGGACTATCTGTGCATAGCTGTTCTCGACCATACCCGCTATCGCAGCTGTAACCGGACGGAAGTCGAAAACATAGAGCTTTGGACGATAGCCGTAGAGCCAGAATCTAGCTAGCTTCCTACCTACACGGAGAGCATCTATGATCGAGAGCGGCGACGCAAGCACATAGTGTACTAAGTCTACTTCAATCCCCCTCTTGGCGGCCATCCAGGCTGCTGCTGGCGAGTCAAGACCACCAGAGAATAGTACTATAGCTCTACCCTCGACGCCTATAGGTAGACCATCAGGGCCCCGGCTCATCCCCCGGTGTATGCAGGCCTTGTTACCCCTTATCTCGACGAATACCTCGACCTCTGGGTTCTCCAGGTCTACGCCCTGGGAGAGAGGGTAAAGCGCTGCACCGATAACACGCGCCGCGTCAAGGCTTGTAAAGGGCTCTACACCACTCCTTCTAGCTCTAACGGCGAACCTCTTATCGCGAACCCACTCCCCCGCAATCTCTTTCACACGCTCTGCTAGATCATTTAAGTCACTATACTCTACTAGGTGAGCTACAGCAACTCCATGAATGCCAAAGACTCGGGATAACACCTTAACAGCCTTCTCTACCGACTCCTCGTCCTTACAGTTTGATACGTATAACCTGGCTGCTTCTATCCATACACGGTTACACTCTACATCCTCACGTCTAAACGCGTCAATAATGTTATTTACAAGCCGTCGTTCAAACCGCGGCCTCGTACGATCCGACTTGAGTACTATTTCTCCCGAAATGCTCGCCAGTACTACCTTTTCCATAGTACTCCCGGGTTCTATCCTCAGAGCCAGCGCCCCTCTTTACCTAAATTGTTCAGCCACACTTGCAATCCTTACGTGGCCTAAGCTCGATCTTCATCATATCCATCGTATAAGCATCAACAACTATCATTTTCCCTTTGTTTACCTCCCCCATACCCGTTACTAGCTTCATAAGCTCCGTGACAGCGATCGAGCCAACCAGGGCCACTATAGGGCCTACAGCTGGTATCTTTGAGGGAGACTTTAGCGACGGTGGGAGGAGACAACGAAGGCAAGGTGTCTCGCCAGGTACTATCACCACTACCTGGCCCTCAAACCCGTATATTCCTGCATGTATGTAGGGCTTACCAGCTCTATACGCTGCTTCATCCAGTATGAACCTTGCCTCCCAGTTGTCTAGCCCATCAATCACTATATCGACTTGCTTGACTAGATCATCGACATTGTCTCGTGTTATCCTTTCAGTCACCGGAACTATCTCGACGTTGGGGTTTAGGCGTCGAAGTTTTTCAGCAGCAGAGATAGGCTTCGGCTTACCTATGTCGTCGGTCCAGTGGAGAATCTGGCGGTTTAGGTTGGAGTCCTCAACAGTATCGCCATCTACTAACACGAGCTTACCGACACCTAGAGCTGTGAGGTATAGTGCCTCAAATGAGCCGAGCCCACCTACTCCTGCAATCATGACGCTAGTTTTCTTCAGCTTCTTCTGCCCCTCAACCCCGAAGAGGAGGAGCTGACGCTCGTAGCGCAACAGCTCACTAGGGGTAAGCTCTATGACCTCCGCGGACGAGCAGCCGCTCATACTCTGTCAACTCCTTCACATTTATCATGGACACACCACGTAGACACATACCTCTATCCGTAGTAGCATGACCCGGATACGCAAGACTAGCGCATACGCGTAAAGGTACCATTCCTATGTAGAGTGTACCAGTATAGCTTGCGAGCCCAGAAGTGCGTCTCTTATCCGTCTGCTTTGAACTTTTACACAGCAGCTACAAGACAAGGTTGACCGTTGTTGCAGCGGTCGGATCGTCGTGAGATCTTCATTGTATGTCGGACACTACCTCTGTCTGGGACGGCGTCCTCATCCCGCCGTTCTGCCAGTACCACTTCTCCCCTATTTTACTCCCCTCGGTGCCTAAGCTTCCTACATCTCGGGGCTCTCAGTGTGGAATACGAGGCTTGAACTATTAGACAAAACAGCACGTGTAAGGCTAGTTATTCAGCCGATAGCCTCTATTGAGAACCACGGCGTTCTTCCTCTAGGGGCTGACCTACTGATAGCTGACTGCGTCATGAAGAATATTCGGCTTCCTCGGGGCGTAGTTGTTGCCCCAACTATACCATATTCCACGGCGATCGAGCACCAGGAGCCGCGGGTCTCAGTTAACCCACAAATGTTTATACAATACCTAGTAGAGGTTGGCTCATCTCTCCTATCCATTGCCGACACATTGTTATTTGCCGTCTTCCATGGCGGAGCCTACCACGCAAC
Organism: Pyrodictium delaneyi; assembly: GCF_001412615.1. Classification (NCBI taxonomy): domain Archaea; kingdom Thermoproteati; phylum Thermoproteota; class Thermoprotei; order Desulfurococcales; family Pyrodictiaceae; genus Pyrodictium; species Pyrodictium delaneyi. The sequence continues at coordinate 1,988,927 of NZ_CP013011.1, forward strand.
ATACCTGGCTGCAAGGATTCTACGCTCAATGGGTAACAATGTAGTCCTTTTCAACTTCTGGGACACAGTTACAAAGGCTATAGGATTGAAGGATGTCTTAGTTCATGCAGACTGCATTGAAGCCAGCATACTTCTTGCATGCGGCTATGATAAAGGTATCCGCGAGACAGAACAGGTAGATCCAGACTGCACACGTATTGCACCGCACTACCAGCCCTGGGTCTCCCTAGACGTGCCCGACCTCTATCCGCGAGATAGCGTTCCCGCTTCGAGAACGCTCGGTGAGAAACTTCTGCAAGCAGCTAGCGCGCAGCTAAGAGAGCTTGTAGAGTCGATCTTGGAGCAGCTGGAAGCCTCTTCACGATAGATATTATGGATGAACTGCTCCACTCTATTTCCGGTATCTCTGCCACCAACAACCTGGCTATCGGCGCGCCTTCATCAACCATAACTGTGTCTAGGCGCAGCAGCTTCATACAGTCAATAGATGCTGCACGAAGTAATGCTCTGGCTAGGAGTTCGGCTTTATCTCGGCCATCCTTATGTACAACCATATACGTAAACATTATCTCCTCGTCGACGTACGGCGGTATCCATGCCGCGTTATCAGTGCCTATACCAATCACGGTTTTGTCAAGGAGCTCTGGGAGCACGCTAAGCAGGGGAAGCCTTCCGAGATGATACATGTTGGATCTAGGACAGAATACTAGCCCTATACCCGACTCCGCTAACTCCATGATCTCGTCTCTATCGAGGTAGGTTAGGTGTATAGCTGCCGTAGGAGCTGCCTGGAGTACTATCTCATAATCTTTAGACTGATACAGCTCTAGTGTCTCGGATACATGCACGTGTACATGTCCATTGAACCGCCTAGCATAGGATGACAGTTCGGCGAACTCCTCTGGGCTCAGGTCGAATACAGTATCGAGACCTACACCACCAGCTTCGCCTAGTAGTTGTAGGTATGCGCCAAGACTCTTCGTGAGGGGCTGACCTAGTATCCTTGCGCTTATTCCGGCTCGGGCTGTACTATTGTTTACTAGCTCTAAACCTCTTCTAGCTAGCTCTGCGTATACCCCGACATAGAGTATACCCTTTCTCTTCATGGAGTCGAGCACACGGCTAATCCTTTTATCTAGCTCTACTTGGTCTAGCTTCGAGAGTAGTTTGTACTTTAGCCCTGTAGGCAGTGCCACAAGCTCATGGAGAGGGAGGGTCTCCCCCGCTTCCGCTATGGAAGCGTCGAGAATATGTAAATGAGCGTTACAAAGAGCTGGGAGGAGCACTAGCCCTGAATATATCCTCCTAGACGGGCTGCACCCTTGACCTATACCCCTTACTCGTTGCTCATCATCAATGTCTATGCATGGCTTGTAAATTGGTCGCAGCTCATCACCCACGAGGGCAACAAGGACTTCTATTTGCATACTCTTATTCAATGTATACTGTTTCTCCCTCGAATTTTGCCTCTTCAATAGCCCGGAGCCTCCTCACTAGCTTAACAGCTGCCTCAACTGATCTACGTGCATAGTCATCTACGCGCTCTAGCGCCTGCATACGGTTCATCCCCGGCCCTGATATTCCAAGGGTTACTGGTTTACCGTACTTCTCGGCTAGGTCTACTAGTTTCCTTGCGACCTGGTGCGCTATCACTTCGTCGTGCTTAGTAGCACCAGTTATGATTGCCCCGAGAGCCACCACCGCATCCACGTCATCCTTGCGCAACAGCTTCTCCACGAGTAACGGTATGTCGTATGCGCCTGGCGCCCTTACCACATACGTGACTGTAGCACCAAGAAATTTTGCATGGCTTAGAGCACGCTGCAACATGAGATAAGTGACATCATGGTTGAACTCGGATACGACTATTGCAAGCCGAATACCTTCACCTGCAGCCACGGCGTATACACCTACCCGGGTATATAGGAGCGGGCTTAGGCAGGGTTAGAGGGTTATCGGTCCCAGGGATAGCCAGCCTAGACTCTCAAAGGGCCTGCGTCAGGATATCCCTGCCTTCTTCCTGTCCCGGCGCGCGCTGTTAGCACGTCCGGCCTGTATAGGAGTAGGTAGAGGTTCTCTGCATGCTTCTTAGCGCGGTCTACCGCGATCCGATAGAGGTCTTCCTCATTCTCTGCCTCGTCTTCATGCACCGTTACATCTATTATGTGGCGCTCAAGTTCTAGCTGTACGAGCTGTATAGCGAGACTGTAGACTGCATAGCTTATCTTATCAGTTATCGATGAACCTATCCAGCCTAGCACCATTCCGGCATCACAATTCTCTTCTTTCATGATCTTCTTTATCTCTACTGGTACGTCCTTTATCCCCGGCACAGTGCGCCTTACTATTTGTACGCTAGGCATCAGTGTCTGCAAGGTATCTATAGCATATCTAGCCATGTCTACTCTAGCAAAGGTTGTATCTACAATACAGATCTTCGCCAAGCTTTTCCACCCTATCGATTATCTCATTTCCCTCAATCAGAGGGTAGCCCTTCTCCCTAGATACTCTTCTCGCATCCTCAATGCTCAGTGCATCTCCCTTCGAGAGCATCTCGACGATGACTGTTGAAGGCGTCATTCCAGCTAGTATTGCGAGATGGAGGGAGAGTTCCGTATGCCCTTTCCTCTCGTTAAGCCGACGACCTAGTAATATGGGCACGTGCCCTGGTGCTACAAAGTTTGACTGGAAGTAGTTACGTGCTTCTCGAGTGTTGCCGTGTATTATCATTGTTAGTACCTTGTCAAGTTCGCGTATAGTAGTGGCGCGATCTGAGTCTCTTATCCCGGTTTTTACCCGTATGCTATTAACCCAAAGAGAGAACGCCGGTTTGTCGCCGTAGCCGAGTGTCTTACTAGCAAGCGGGGCTAGCTCGGGTATTGTTGAGATTATCTCGTATCCATACCTTAGCCCTACGATCCTTCCAGCCGGCTGGGGCATTGCATAGCATATGAGTCCTCCCGCGAGTGTACGCATTTCGTAGATACGTTCAGTAGTAACCATGGATGCATGGATAACATAGTCTATCTCGTTCTCGCGGCCAGCTTCATCGTATATGAGGACAGGTATTCCTCTGCGAAACGCCTCTATGGCTTTTTCTAGTTGGTTGCTCAAGGGTGTCTATCCCTCAACCAGCTCCGAAAGCTATACCATGGAATTTCCTTATGCTACCCTAATCACTCATTCTAAGGCGGGGTGTTAAACGGGAGTCGCTGTCCATCTATAGATCTTGTAATGGTTTGAGAAACTATCGGCAAGTTACAGTTTCTTCTCCACGTTTGTCCACATACACTCGACAACTCCTAGCACTCCTTATAACGGATAGCGCGTGAGCTGCGCGCGCTAGCGCAGCACGCGGATTATCGTCCACGCCTATACCTACCTTATATCTCCCGTCACCTATTGCCTCCATGACCAACCCTAAGGCATCATCTATGTTCTCCTCTGGAGCAAATAGTATAATGTTGTCGCCTCCAAGATAGCTTGGTATATAGCCTCTTGGGAGAGCATCCTCTACAAGTCTGATATAGAGCCTCATTACCTCGGCAAAAGGCTGGAGAAAGCCCTTTCGTCGCCTCTCGTTGCTAACCATGTCTAGATCTATGTGGAGTGCCGCCACACCACCATCGTCGTAGTCGTCTATTGTTATACCTGGTTCTATGGGTACTCTGTCCCAGCCCGGACGATTTGTCGCAACTACTCTCATTGCGACCGGTACAGGGGATTCACGACTCACAACCCTGTATATCTCTTCGATGTTTTCTCTCGGTACACCGTTCAACACTGCTACCATTATGTCGTGGCTGAACGGGACTATGTATCCTCCACTAGCTGCAGCAGCATCCATCGCTGCAAGGTATATTGCTGACTGCCGCTTCTGGATTATCCACTCTCTATCGTAACCTATCTCCTCTGTCCACTCACGGTACCCTATGAGTACTATAACGCCCGCCAGCAGCACCACACCGTCTCCCCTCTATGCTAGCACACGCCTAGCTATTCCCTCCCGGAGCATCTTTCACTAGATCTGCTATTTTCCCGGAGAGACACGGCTCTATGTAAGGCTCAGCAGCAGGAGGACAACACGTTGACTCTACACGATAAGCTACGTGTACACAATTGCCACAAGGACACTTCTCAAGGCATAAGAGCCTTAGCCGCGGAGATAGGCTGGTTGTAGGGAACCCCTCCGCCTGAGGGTCGTCGAACACATTCCTCCCAGCCGCAAAGACGTATGGAGTGTATGTTACCCGTATTTCGTCTACGAGCCCGGCTTTGAGCATGTTATAGTTTAGTATACCACCACCCTCAATGAGCAGCCGGCGTACATCATACTCCATGACTAGTATCTCCATCGCTTTAGCAAGGTCTACTACGCCATTCTCGCCGACTACGTGGACGCGAACCCCCTTAGCCTCTAGACGCTTAATCTTCTCGCTATCACGTACAGCCGTGAATACTATGACAGGGGGACCAGGTTCACTTACTAGGCGTAGCTCATCGTGTAGCCGCAGTCTGCCATCGACTACTACACGGTAGTACTTGTCGCTGCGAGGGTTTAGCCTTTTCCGGAGCGAGGGATTGTCTATTAGGACCGTAGAGGCGCCAACCATTACTGCCTCGGCTGCGCCTCTCAGCAGCCGAAGCCTGGCAAAGTCATAGTTACAGCTTAACAAGCTATACCGTGTAGATGATGCTATCCTCCCGTCAAGCGTAGCAGTAGAGAATATTATCGTGTACGGCCGCGTCAACGACCTAGTCAAGGTAGTCTCCGCCTAGCGATGGCTAGTGCACGCTTAGCCCTCTTTATAGTGCCAGTCGTCCGTACCGGGATTATCACTGCACGGCTATCACCGATACGCCGTACTAGTCCTAAAGCTGCAAGTACGAGGTACTTAGTGTCGTGGGATACACGTAGTATACCCGCAGCCCTTTCAGGGTCATAGTATACTAGCTGTAGACGGGCCAGTGCTACCGTTAGCTGGCCAGTTAGCCTCTCAGCCGCCCGGATTATTGCCCGCTCTACTTCCTGGGGCGATGGAGGCTGTTCACCTTCATAGACTATTATGAATGCTATGTAGCGGCGTCGTCTACGTCTACGCAGCTTCTCCAGAAACTTCTCCGCATCACTGCTCTGGAGAGCATAGCTTGCCGCTTTTAGGATACTACCCATTTCCTTGGCTAAGCTATCTAATCGCCTCTCTAGGAGTGCTACGCGCTTCTCAAGCATTCTCTGACCATGGACGCTCAAGGCTACGTAACCAGCAAAGCCGACGGCTAGAACCGCCAGTATAGCCGTGTCTAGCTGCAATTCTATACAGCCTCCCCGCCTGGGCTTGGATGACGCGCCTTCGTATTAACTATGGCAGCTGGGTAGCCCGTTATCGCGAGTTTCGCGATGTTTTCCGGCAGCCCAAATGCTACTAGCATTGCATGCACTGTTCTGGGATGCCACATTTCCCACTTAGTCCTGGCACCACTAGTCACGACCAATGGGGCCTCGTATGCTGCTGCACGCCTCGCTATAATCATTGTACCGCGGAGGCCTGCACGTGGATCACCGCCGTGAAGTAGTGGTAGAAACCTGAGCTCAACAGCTGCCCCACCCTCGCGTAGCATAGCAGCTTGGCTCTTGTCCATATACCTGGCCATACCGGGTGAGAGTACTACTAGCCCTACTCGGGGATCCCTGGCAGCTAGTCTAACAGCTTCAGCTGACTTAGGCTTCACGGCTACTAGGTCGAAGTTCAGAGCTATTCTCTTCAGTATGTTGACTGTCTTGCCCCAGGAGTCGGCTTCGATTGTTACACGTGTTAGAGCCTCGATGCCCTCCTCTGTGAACACTCTAGCGTATTCACGTGCACGCTGAGGATCACTGTTCTCGATTGCTACGAGCCTATACCCCATTATCTTTGCGAGTGAAGCCATCTCCATAGCGTCGCGGAGGCTGCGCGGCTCGAGGGCTAGATCCATGGACTTCAAGATACGAGCCCCAGCTCCTTGAGAACATTTATGGCTTTGTCGAGGCGCGGAGTACCTCTAAGATTTATCATTACATGTATCACATCGTCACCGTCGTAGAATCTTAGCTCGCCTAGGAAGGCGTCTTGCTTGCTGAACCTTAGGTAGAACCTACCCTGCTTGGCATCATACCTGTTCTCCAGCATCATGGCAATGATCTTTTTGCTCTCTTTGTCGAGCCTCTCTGCTAGTCCACGTACAAACTCCTCCGCAGCATTACCTTCGAGCCTTACTACTATTCGCGTTATTGGGTTATTGTAGTGCCCCTCGAGCGTATATAGTGTAAATTCCACTTTTTCGTGGAGACTCTCTGGTACAATGTTGAGTATGGCTTGCTTAACCCGGTTGACATCCTCGGTTGCGTGTGCATGGGCAGCTATCTCTACCCTTATGACCTTGCTGGGCGCGGACATTGCCTCTTACCCCTCGTAAGTATGTGTCGTCAAGCCTGCTATCTTTCTCTACGTTACACCGGCCAGGTTCTATCAGACGTCGCCGGGCCTTCTTCAAGCCCACTACTCTCGAAGCATCTTTGACCATAAAATTCTTCAAGGACCATGCCTGGTCCGTTCTTCGCGTTACCGTACACGGCATGAGCCTGATACAGATGGATGTATGAGGGCAGAGCACGCGTCACTGAATGCAGGGCAAAGTAGTAGGAAGAACAGCGCTATCCTATTGCCAACAAGCATGCCAAAAACTTAGAGCTAGGATAACGATGCTGGAATAACATAGAAATGAATGTTATTGGAGGTCTCCGTGATGGTACTTTTCGCGTATCTCGTCTGGTGCGATGAGGCGGGCGCCACGGTGGGCCTCGTGGCGCTTCTTGAGCTTGCGCTCCTTCTGCTTCTTCTTCCACTTGTACTTGTGTGTACCACGTAGACCGCGTGTCTTTCTTAGACCGCGCATTTTCTTGCCAGCGCTTGTTAGGCCACGGAATACGCGGCCGCGGTGCTGTTTCTCGCATATCCATCCCAGGTCCTTGTCCCGGCACACGGCAGGGTGGCTGCGATCTACTAGTATGACCTCATACCACTTGTACTCGCCGTCCTCTGCCACATAGTAGCTGTTAAGCACCTCCATGTTGGGGTACTTTCTGGCTGCACGCTCCTCAGCTATCAGCCTCGTAGACTTTGCCGGCGCATAGCCATAGACACCCATCCTCTTAGGGCGACGGCCCTTGTTAGGCCTCGGCCTGTTTAGACCGCCCTTGCGCACACGCACCCGAACCACTATGATGCCCTGCTTGGCCTTGTATCCAAGGCTGCGAGCACGGTCAATACGGGTTGGCTTCTCGATGCGCACAACACTTGGCTGGCGACGCCACTCCATTAGCCGGCGCTTCCACAGCTGCACTAGCTCGGGTACCTCGTGACGCTGCTTCCATGTTTCCCTAAGATAGTGGTACAGACCGCGTGCCATTGCCTTCCCCTACCTACCCTATCGTGAGCCCGGGAACCGACTAGCCCTGCTCTCCCTATTAAAAACACTACAGCTCAGAGGTACCAGATTAGGCCTCCAGGCCTTTTGGCAACCCTTCGGCGGGGATGAAGACTTGCCCGCATCACGGAGCCTATGCGATCCCTCTACAAGGCTATGACGAAGTGTGCGCCCCGGCTGACCTCACACCATCCACGTCTCCGCTCGACCGTGAGTTGACTAGCCCTTCTTAGCCGCAGCAGCAACTATCTTGATTACATCATCGTCTCTTAGCTCGTAGTCCTCTCCTATGCGCGTCTTTGTCCGGGCATTTATTGCATAGAGGAACGTCTTCCCAAGATCGGTATGCACCATATAGGCTAGCTCGCGCGCCGTCGTCCCCCGTGGCACAAGGTAGGCATCGGGCAGAATTCTTCCACGACCATCCGTGAACTTGTTAGCGTCTTCAACAGGATACACTGTTATCATGCCAAGCAGCTCTAGGAATGTCTTGTTTATTGCCTCCTGCACCCCCGTAGATCCCCACTTCTTAAGTACACGCTCCCTTATGTACTCAAGTGCTTGGAGCTGTTTCCTTGACAGTTTTTCCTCGTCAACTATTTCGAAGTCACTATCGCCCGGTATGTACCTTATTACTCCAGCGCGCGCTGCCCGCCGCAGCGCGAGCTCTGCCGCCGCACTAGTAGGTACGACTATGTAGTCCTTGAGTTCCTTCTTCATACGCTTGATGTTGTCTTCCGCCTCCGGTATATCGGCCTTATTAGCAGCTATGAGCATCGGCTTTGACAGCCTTATCCCTTTAGCGAATCTCCTAAGATCCTCCCGGGTCCAGGACGTGAGCGACTTACCTGCAAGACCGGCATACTCTAGCGCTTTCTCTACATGGTATCTACGGATGCTTAGACCGCTAAGCCTCTGGGCAAGAGCCTCAACGATGTTAGCCCCCGTTGTGGAAACCTTCATAGCAAACCGGTCCCAGTCATTGAGCAAAATACCGTATATCCATTCTTCTAGCTCCTCTTCGAGCCACCTGACCTCCTCTACCGGGTCATATGTCCCCGGTGGAACCGGGTTCCCTGCAGCATCAGTAGAGCCAGAGGCATCTACCACCAGTATTATCGCGTCAGCCTGCCTTATGGCGTCAAGGAACCTGTTACCAAGACCTTTACCTTCATGCGCGCCCGGAATTAGACCTGGTATATCTATGAGCTTGACTGGTATGAAACGCCAACCGTCAGCACAGTAGCCGGATGCAGGGTCACAGCGAGGAAGCCCCAGCTCTACGTGGACGCACCGCTTTCTAACATACCCTACGCCAGTACTAGGCTCCAATGTAACGAAGGGTCTGTTACCGATCTCCACGGTGGCAAGTGTTGCAGCTGCGAAGAATGTTGACTTTCCAACGTTGGTCTTACCCACTATGCCTGCCTGTCTTTCGGGTGGCGGCAAGGCTCCTAGTACACCCGCCAAGGGAGTGTCTATAGATGTAGTTCTAAGGATGTTCCGGTTGCAAACCAGCCGGTAGGCGTTACCCGAGAGTATGAACATCATTCTCGGACACAGGGCTAGCTAGGGTACCCTACACTTACAACTATTGTAAGTCATACTAGGTAAAAACTCGTAAATGATGGTAGTAATATTGTTTCTTGAGCGTTCTAAGAGATCTAATAGTCTCCTACAATCTCTTCGTCGCTGAAGAATACCTTGTACTCGCGTTCAAAGGACTCCCTGCTGTCGCTTGCATGTATCACGTTAGCGCCTATGTCTAGCGCGAAGTCGCCACGTATGGTTCCTGGCGGTGCTTTTCTACCATCAGTTGGGCCTATCATCAGCCTCACTACTTCTACTGCGCTGTCACCCTCGAGTATCATGGCTACAACAGGGCCGCTTGTGATGAATTCTACTAGCTCCTCGAAGAATGGCTTACCGCGGTGCACCTCATAGAGTTTCTCGGCTTCCTCGCGTGTAAGCCACTTCATCTTTAGAGCCTTTATCTTGAGGCCTTTCCTCTCAAACCTGGCTATAATCTCGCCTACAAGGCCACGCTTAACTGCATCGGGCTTTATCATTACGAATGTACGCTCTACCGCCACGCTGAGCCACCCCTCGCGCTACGCTGGAAGACTCCTAGCGGGAGGGCTGCTGGGAGGGCTATAAGAGGACACTCTTAGTACATGGTATACGGTATCGTCTAGCGTCTTTACTGGGCCTGTGATAGAGTCTTGGGGTGGCCTTAGTGTTTGTAGACGATGTATGTAGAGCTGTTAGATCGTTTATGGCACGGCTAGGCGAGGGTGCGCGGAGGCTATTCCTACGTGGCGTAGCCGAGATGGAGAAGCATGAAGATGTAGCCGCTCTCTACCATTATGCTACGATGATAGAAAAAGATGCCTACATGGATAGCCCGACTGTCAGCTGGCCAGGCTTCTTCAAACAGTACTACTGTTCTAACCGTGTAGAGTTGCCGGAACCCCTCAGGCATAGCGGTGTAGACACTCTTTCCGCTATAAGGCTGCGCAGGAGCCGAAGAAGCTACAGTCCCGAGCCACTAAGCCTTCTAGAAATTTCTACAATACTATACCATGCTGTAGGTATACGGGGGTGGGACGGCGACTGGCCTCTAAGAGTCTACCCTAGTGCCGGAGGCCTACAACCGGTAGAAGCCTATCTAGTTGCAGAGCGCGTTGAAGGCCTCGAACCCGGCCTTTACCATTACATTCCTCTTACTCACTCTCTCTGCCTGCTTAGAAGTGGGAGTTACATGGACATCCTCTCGACTATAGCACTTGGCCAAGAGCACATTGTCGAGGCCCCAGCTGCGCTACTAATTACAGCTGTCTATGCTAGGACCGCTAGCAAGTATGCAGCCCGCTCCTATCGCTACATCCACCTCGACGCTGGGACAGTAGTTCAGAACGTGTACCTAGTAGCTGAAGCGCTGAAACTAGCTACCGTTGTTGTCGGTGCCTTCTACGACGAGGAACTATGTAGACTACTTAGCGTAGACTGCTACATTGAGATACCCATAGCTATCATGCCTATCGGGAAGCGGTTATGAAGCAGTGCCTCTCTAACCAAGCCCTCGGGAGGAGATCCGGGATGTCTGGTTGTATAGCTGTTCTCGGCTTGGGGCGCATGGGCTCAGCTATGGCGAGGAGGCTTGCCGAGAAAGGCTATAGCCTGGTTCTTTGGAACCGCACAGTGTCCAGGGCTAAGGTTCTCGCAGAAGAGCTTGGGGCCGAAGTTGTCGCCTCACCTCGCGAAGCTGCCGATGCATGTGAGTTCATACACATAGTTGTATCTGATGACGAGGCCTCGCTCGAGGTTTTATCAGGGAGCAACGGTGTAGCTACAAAACCGCTAACTGGCAAGATTGTATTTAATCACGCGACAGTTACACCCCGGCACAGCATTGTAGCAGACAGCATAGTGTCGCGTGCTGGCGGCATCTATGTAGAGGCTCCTGTTGCGGGAAATCCTCGGAATGCGCTCGAGGGCAGCCTAGTCATATTATGTAGCTCGAGAGCCGGGGAAAGGGTGTGCAATACTAAGCATCTACGCGACCTAGGCGACGTCGTCTACCTCGGCGAGCCTCCTAGGGCTGCCGCTGCTAAGCTGGCCTTCAACTTGTCATTCCTCTCCATAATAGCTGGGCTCGGAGAAGCATTCGCGCTAGTTGAGTCCTACGGACTTAGTGCTGATCTATTTGCAAGAGAGGTTCTGGGTAGGACATGGATTAAGACAATAGTAGAGCGGTATGGCGAGAGACTATGGCCTCGTGGAAAGGCGAGCTTTGTCGCCAGACTAGCCGGGAAGGACGCAAGGTACGCGTTCGAGGCTCTAACCGACGCGGGGCTGCCAGGCGGTGTAGCTGCCGCTGTGGCTAACCACTACGCCTTGATGACACTCATGGGGCAAGGCGAGGAAGATTACCCATCACTTGCAGGTTTCCTCGCAGAGCTTGCTAGGAGTAGGAATAGGAAAGGCAGGGACTAGCCTACATGGTGCCTGCTTTTATGGAATTCAAGGGGCTCGTCGCTATACTAGTGGCGGTTATAGCATGGAGCTTAGCTCCCGCCATAGTTAGTAGGGCATCGCTGAAAGTGAGGCGCGTAGACCCCTGGGCTTTTAATGGATGGCGGATGCTCGTCGCCGCCCTTGCAACAATACCGCTTGCCTACACCTACGAGGGCTTTCCGCTAACTACACCCTGGCTCGACCCTGTGTTCGAACTCGGTGTATGGCTAGGCGGGGTTCTTGGCACCATTCTAGGCGATGGCCTCTTCGTCTATAGTGTTAGCCGTATTGGTGCAAGTATAGCCATGCCTATTTCATATCTATTCGTGATATGGACTAGCCTATACGACTATATCCGGGGCGAGGCTGGCGTAAGCGTCCTCTTCGCCGCAGCACTTGCACTAGTAGGAATATGGACTGTGTCCACCAGCAGAGGAGGAAGGCTAGCACTACCCCACCGGGATAGATTATCCGCCATAGCTGCTGCCATAGCAACTTCCCTTATATGGGGGGCTAGCATGTATGCGTACCAGGCCGCATTGGACCGGGCCGGTTATCTAAGCGTAGCAAGTGCTAGAGCAGTATTCACAGTCCTCGTACTCCTCCGCCCGATACTTCTATGGAAAGACGCTCGCTATATAGCAGTAGAGATTGTGGCGAGCTCGCTACTAGGTTATGTTGTAGGTGCACTAGCATTCCTCGTGGCTCTTTCACTCATGCCTGCGAGCATTGTAGCCATAGGATTAGCACTCTCGCCTATAACGACGCAGCTCGTCGTCGCCCCAGTGGCAAAGGAGCATATTGAGCCACGGCTACTACTAGGCGGCGCATTGATAACAATAGCACTTATACTTGCAAGCATTTAGCATGAAACCACAATCATAACTCTGTGTAATAGCGTATTAGGGAAGATGCAAGGCCGACTGACCGTACGACTACCAGGGAGGACAAAAACATGCCTATAACACAGTGTCGCTGGCCAGGGCCGGCAATGTAATAGTTAGTGGCGCAGTCTTGTGTAGTGCTTTGTCCACTTTAGTTTACGGGGATCACGGCCCATCTTCCATAGCTTGAGGCACTTGCTGCTGCAGAACCATAGTATCGAGCCGTCGTTTTTCACGTACATTAGGCCAGTACCAGGCTCTATCTCGCGACCACAGTAAGTACAACTGTGTACTACCGGCATGGCCTATTACCTCCTCCTACCTAGCCTCCTGGCTTCACGCTCAGTCTCTCTTAGTATAACTATGTCGCCTAGCCTTACAGGGCCGAGGACGTTACGCGTCAGCACGCGACCCTTGTCACGGCCCTCAAGCACACGCACGCGCACTTGTATGACCTCACCGTGTACTCCGGTACGGCCTATTATTTGTATGACCTCGGCGGGGAAGCCTATCTCCTCGATAATGTTGAAGTCCTTGTCCCTGCGCTGGCTCAAGCCTCTCTAGCCCCCGCAGAGCCCCTAGCGAAAGCGGGCTATAAAACACAATGCCCCCAACAACCCTCGCCTCTGGGGGCGTTCTACATGGTACGCGAAGCTGTTGTCCACGCCCTCTCTAGGATACGCGGCATAAACCCCGAGGAGCTACTCTCTGGAGTTCCACACCATGCTGTTCTCACGGCGTTCTATGCAGCAAAGCTATGCGGGCTTGAAAACTGCAGCGAGGAGACAGCCGCCGTAGCCGCTCTAGCCTACAGCTATCCTCGCGTTACCACTATGATTGATAAACTCCCACACCACATAGCCCACCATGTACGCAAGGTGCTAGAAGAAGCAGAGGATGTACACCTACGCTCGCCCTCATCCCAGTACACGATGATAGTACTTGACGCCGATGTACTGGCACGTATAGGCGCACTATCACTGTTTAACCAGTTTACAGCATACCATGCAACCATAACAGATATGCTTCAGGCTGCACTCGACTCACTAAGCTATGCCGCCGCGTCCGATTACATAATATACACTCAATCAGCCAAGAAGCTAGCTAGCCGCATGAAACCACATACTATAGCCTACTTCAACTGGCTCGTGGAGGAGCTAGCTAACTTAGGCATAAAGGCTAGGCTGCGTACTGAGAGCACCGTAGGTGGCGTCGTCTCCTATATAGACCTACTCTCATGCCCATGCGGTGAAACTGTAGTCAAGGATATAGCTGTGAAGCCTACGGAGAAGTGTATGCGCTATACCTTACGCTACACGTGCAGGAGCTGCGATTTCAATGCAGAAGTGTCTACATGCATCCCCGAATCCACTAGGACAAGGTAGAACTCTCTATCAAGTCTCTATAAAACGGAACTAGTGTTTCTGACAGCAAAAATTATTTCATAGATGTGTTCTCTATAGGCAGATGTATCTAAGGTTAGGCAGCCTTAGCCTTTAGCTCATTTACAGCCTTTACTATCTCATCGACTAGGCTCTTGGCCTCGCCGGGGTCTATGATGCATGCGCTTGCTGCTGCCACCTCTATGCCTGCTGCCTCGCCTAGCCTCTTCTTGCTGGGCACGTATACGTAGGGTATCTTCTTCTCCTCGCATAGTAGTGGTAGATGCGCCACTATCTCTGGCGGATCTACGTCCTCAGCTATGAGTACTAGCTTTGCAAGGCCACGCTCTACACACTTGGTTGTCTCGTTGGTGCCCTTCTTTATCTTACCAGTCTTCCTAGCTATCTCGAGTGCCTGGTATGCCTTCTCAGCTAGCTCCTCGGGTACCTCGAACCTTACATAGAAGGGCTTGCTCATGGCTCATCCTCCTCCCGGTGCCTGGTCGTCGCCCAGGTATCTGGGCGTGTAGAGGAGCCACTACTGCTAGGGTTTACAAAACTAGCGGGCCTTGTCTTCAGGCGGTTACTCGTGCGCAAATACCATTACTACTTTCCTCACGGACCCGTCTTCCGTCTCCAGAGCGTCTACTCTTGCGAAGCCTATGCGTACTAGCTGCACTATGTCTCCTTGCTTTAGTTCTGCTGCTGCCTGCTCTACTATCCCGCGTCGCTGTATTAGGTCTAGACCTTCAGGTACTAGGAGCTCTATTTGGAGCGATGCGTCGCCCGGGATCCACTGTATTATAAGGGCCCGGTGCTTACGCGCATCCTCTAGGCCGAGGCTATGGAATCTAGCTCTTATCTTATCTCCTTCAATGTCTACTATTTCTACATTGAAAGCCTCCATGAGCCTTACAATACTGCCTTTCTTTAGTAGCTTCTTATCGCTCTGCGATATATAGACTGTTGCTGTTGGTCCTTCTAGGCTTATTCTTCTTGAACCTAGTTTGCCCGACGGATGATAGGGTATTTCAAATTCGCGTTTCTCCCATGGCAAGTTTTCTATAATCATTGGCGTCGGCGGTATGGCTGCCATTATTCTACGAGCTGTGGGGTCTACTATCACGCGGTTTGTGGCAGCTAGGTTGGTATAGCTTATACTTGCATCAGTGTACTTAACGCCTACATCTAGTATTAGTTTCCTTATAGCCTCAGCTGTTATTCCACGCCTCCTTAGACCAGCTATAGTCGCAAATCGTGGATCGTCTATTCCACTGCTGACGCCTTGGTCAAGGAGCTGCTTTAGTGCGGACTTGCTCATTATGAAGCCTTCAAGCTTTAAGCGTCCAAAGTGTACAACGTGTGGATACTTCCAGCCCATGTACTCGTATACGTACTTCTGCTTGATCGTGTTCTGCATATGCTCCTTGGCACGGAGTATGTGTGTTACACCCATTAGCCAGTCATCAACGCCGGCTGCGAAGTTGTAGGTAGGCCAGACGATGTAGCGATCGCCGACTAGCGGGTGAGGATAGCGGCTTGTATCGATTATCCGGAATGCTACCCAGTCGCGGACGCTCGGGTCTGGGTGATTTGGATCAGTCTTTATCCTAACGACTGCCTCGCCCTCGGCGAAGCGCCCTTCAAGCATCTGGTCCCATAGTTCTAGGTTCTCCTCTGCTGTACGTAGCCGGGGCGGGTACTCGGAGAGCTTGCCAGAGTTACGGTATTTCCTAAACTCTTCACCCGGCTTATCATCTACATAGGCGTGGCCTTTCTCTAGAAGCTCCTTTATAATCTGGTAGTATATTGGCATGCGTAGGCTCTGTATGTATTCCTCGTCCCAGCGGATGCCTAGCCACTCTAGATCCTGCTTTATCAGCTCGTATGCCTCGGGTAGCGGGGTCTTTGTACGGGGATCCGTGTCCTCGAATCGAAGTATCATCTTCCCCTTGTATATCACCTTGTACTCGTAACTGAGTATAGCCGGCCTCGCATTGCCAAGGTGTATCACGAAGTCAGGGTTAGGCGCAAAGCGTGTAACAATTTTGCCCTCCTCTGCCCCGGGGAGCGGAGGTAGCGTCTTCTCCTGCTCCTTAGGCTTGCTGAGCTTCTCTAGCACCCAGCTATACTTCTCTTCGAGTAGCCTCTTCTGCTCATCCAAAGAGAGCTTGTTTACCTCAGCTACGACCTCGCGTACTATCGCCACTATCTCACGGGCATGAGGCCTTAGCTCGGGCTTTTCAGCCATAATCTTGCCCATTACGGGACCTACAGCAGCACGCCCACCGTGTTCAACAGCATTGACAAGCGCGTAAGCTCTTGCTAGCTCGCGCAGTTCGTCAGGATTGTACTTCAATCTCCTTTACCACCTCCCGCGGCGCTACCAAGACTATGTTCCTATCCGGCCCGGATTCAGGCGAAGAGTAGATGTACACTATAACACCTTCCACATGGCTTCTAATATGACGCACCTCAAACTTCCGTGTCGCTATAAAGCCTATAGTATCCTCAATACCGACCTTGCTGCCCTCACACACCTCTACGGCTACACGCATTCCCTCTAGAGGTATAGGCTCAACGTAGCTTCCAGCCTCTACTAGGAGTCCACGCCGATAGTCCGGCGGAAGTACCACTATGAAGCTCCTTGTACATTTCTTGGCGACAAGGTCTACTATACTGTCGAGTTCCACGCCATATATCGCCTTTCCAAAACATCTAGCATCCTTTGGACACTCCATAGAACGTTTTGCTATACTGTCCCTTAATACTAGGAACTCGTCAGAATCCAGGCCCTCTATAAATAATTGGGGAATAAGGTAGGGTGATTTGTGACAGCCCTCGACCTGCTCCGACACGCCTGTGCTACCTCGTACGGGATACCGCAAATCTCGCAAGCTCTTCAAGCATTTCCCTGTACTCGTTCTCCGGAAGCACCTTTAACGCTGCTAGGGCTTGTTCGACATACCGGCGTGCCAGCTCCTCAGCATACTCTATGCCACCAGCCTCCTTTATGAGCTTGGCTGCCTCTTCAAGTTCTTCGCGGCCTGCATCGCGGTTTCCAAGCACTTTTTCAAGCTTCTCGCGCGCATCACCCTCGAGCTTGCTTAGAGCGTACAGTATTGGCAGAGTCTTTTTCCCCTCTCTTATGTCGCTATAGATGGGCTTACCTAGCTCACTTTCTTCACCTGCAATACCCAGTATGTCGTCACGTATCTGGAATGCTATGCCAAGACTCTTACCGTAGCTTGCAAGCGACGATAGTATGTTCTCGTCACTTGTAGCTACGAGGCCGCCAAGGACCGCAGATGCTTCGAAGAGGGCTCCTGTCTTTTTATATATCATCTTGAGGTAATCCTCTACGTCTACATACTCTTCTTCCTCGAACATCATATCCATTGCCTGACCTTCGGCTACGATAGAGGACGCTTGTGCTAACACACGTACAGCTTTTGCTACTCTCTCAGCTGGTACACCCTTGTCACGTGCGTCTGTTAACGCCTCAAACGCCTTGGCATAGAGCAAGTCACCAGCCGTTATAGCTAGAGGTTCGCCCCATAGCTTGTGCACTGTCGGCACGCCTCGACGAAAATCGTCACGGTCCATTATATCGTCGTGAACTAGGGTGAAGTTGTGAACCAGCTCGACAGCTGCTGCAAATGGGAGAGCCTTCTCGGCTTCCTCTCCTAGGGCTTCTGTTGTAGCTACAACAATGACAGGGCGTAGTCTCTTACCACCAGCTCTTATAAGGTGGAGTGCAGCATTATATAGCTCTTCGGGCTCGCCATGGACACGTGCATAAATGTAGCCGTCAACGAGCCCTGCTACTCTTGTTATATAGCTGCGCAGCCTCTCGGAGAGCTGAGTCAAGACCGTCTTAACCTCCTAGAGCCTATATCCGAGGCTACGGGGTAGGCGAGCAGCCACTACCGAGCTTGAATAACAACCGGGGGCCATTAAGGTATAACTCAGCGCTAATCCCCCGTGCTTCCATGAGGCTTAGCAACCGCTGGCCTAGTATTATGTTGGTGCTCCGCAACTCTGCAAGATCCTTTGAACCAGTTAGAAACATTGCTATCCTGAGCTCCATTATCATCCTCTTAAGGAGGTTTAGGATCGCGTGTCCACCTCCCTGCACATATGCATTTATGACGGGTAAGGCTAGCCCTGCAACATCCGCCCCGAGAGCTATGGCCTTGGCGACATCAAGACCCGATCTTATGCCACCACTGGCTATTATACAAGCATCTGGCGCAGCCCATCTAGTCTCAACAATGGCTTGTGCAGTTGGCACTCCAAAACCAGAGAATGTTGACGCTGCAGCGGCTAGTAATTCGTCGCCTTTTGCTCGAGCTCTGTACTGTTCTACTTTTACCCAGCTCGTACCACCGGCACCCGCTACGTCTATGATTTTTATACCCACTGCCCTTAGCAGAGTAGCCGCCTCTAGACCTATGCCATGACCGGTCTCCTTGACTATTATCGGCTTTCCCAGTACGTCTGCTAGTTCTCTTATCTTGTCTACCACACCAACATAATCTGTATCGCCTTCTGGCTGAAAAGCCTCCTGTGCAGCATTAAGATGTATTGCCACAGCGTCAGCATCAATCATTTCTATTGCCTTTGTTAACTCTTTAATGCCATAACCTTTGACTAATTGTGGCGCACCTATATTGGCAACTATCACTGCTGAAGGAGCACATTTACGCACAATAGAGAACGTATAGGCTAGGTTTGGATTCTCTATTGCTGCACGTTGACTACCAACACCCATCATAAGCCCTAGCTCTTCAACAGCTTTAGCAATAGCACAGTTTATCTCAGCTGCAACAGCATGTCCACCAGTCATACCGGTAACCATTATTGGCGCTGACAGCCTCTTTCCAAGAAACTCGATGCTTGTGTCGATATCGTTGAGAGACGTCTCGGGAAGCGCTTTGTATACAAGCACTACATCATCGAGCAATGCTGAAGTCCAATCATGGTCTACACGACTGTCGACGGTTATTCTGATATGATCAAGCTTCCTAGGCGATGTAGTCGCCATTTTAGCCACCTTTTACTACGCCATAATTGTTATCAAGGGATAGTCTGATTGTACTACTCATAAACCATAAACAAATACGCACGGGTAATGGTTCCGTGCCGCCTAGAGTATAATACGTGTTCCACAACCATACCCCATTAGTGCCGCATATGTGTTCCCTTCGCGTAAGCCATTCGTTACTATTATTTCTCTCACGGCAGGGCATTTGTTCAACTTTATAGCGTCCAGCTTCCTCCTAATCCC
Source organism: Pyrodictium delaneyi (assembly GCF_001412615.1). NCBI lineage: Archaea > Thermoproteati > Thermoproteota > Thermoprotei > Desulfurococcales > Pyrodictiaceae > Pyrodictium > Pyrodictium delaneyi. The sequence goes on from NZ_CP013011.1 coordinate 2,007,964, forward strand.
TCCAGTCACGTCAACCTTATCACTTGCTTCACGATTAGCTACATTACCATGCTCTAGCTCATCCACATGAATTTCGTCTATTATTTTCCCGTCAGCAGCGATAACACCATCCACATCAGTTATGTAGATTACTGACGAGCTGCCGATGCTACACGCCATTTCTATTGCCAGTTCGTCACCGGAGACTATACACCAGTCCTTGCCACACGCATAGACGTCGCCGTAGACTACCGGGGTGATGCCCAGTTCCATGTCACGTCTGATGTAGCTCCAGTTACATCTGGGCATCAGTCCTTCAGGATTACAGAAGCTGTGAGGCGGATATATCACGGGTTTTACTCCCTTAGATGCCAGTATGTCTGCTACAGCTAGCGCTAGTTCAAGCATATACATTGTTACTAGGGAGAGAGCGTCAGCGGGCGGGGCTTCTAGAGATCGAGCATTTGATGCCGCCACATGACCATAGCTTCCTCCTCCAAGAACAATGCCTACTTTGATACCCTTCTCTATGGCTGCTGCTATTTCTCCTGCTACACGCTCAGCAACGTGGTAGTTGAGTTTGAACGTCTTCTTGTCTGTTAATACACTGCCACCTATCTTTATAACACGAACTCGAGTATGTCGCCCAACCCCGTCCCGGGTTTGCATATCCCATATACCCTCTGAAGCGATGGTGTCCATTTACAGTCTGCACGTGGTGTTTCAACACCGTAGAGGAGATAGAATACCGCGTTATCCGCACGCTGAACGAGCTTAAAGACGTCCTCCCTGCTTTCTCTCAGACGTTGTACAGCTTCTAGCACTGCTAGCCCGCTTAGCCTAGTAAGGGCAGAGAGAAGTGGATCACCTAGAACTTCTACTACTTCTTCTCCTATGTCTTCCTCGCCTACGAGCTCTAGTTCTAGCCTCGTACCCGTGGAGAGTTCTACCGGTTCCTCACCACGTCGGTAAACTATGCTCTTGCCTAGCATTATGGCTTCTCTGAGCCCATCTATGTAGTCTAGGCCAACGCCGGCCTCGTCGTCGATGCTGCTGGCAGAATCAAGCATCTCGCGCGAGTCGAGTTCGTAGCCTGCAGCCTCTACAACGCTCTTAACTATAGCTAGAGTCGTTGCTGCATATATTGATGCAGCTGGTGGATACGCTATCGCGTCACTAGTCCTTATTACTATGGATGCCTTTATGGGCTGCTCAAGTCTAGCCGCTAGGGTGTCCACAAACGACTTTACAGCTATATCGTAGCGCCATCCAAGCCTAACACCGTCTATGGTTGTCGATGTTGTCTCGCTTTCCTCAACCTCGACATCTATAGAGAAAACCGGGTTAGGAGTAATGAGTACTATATAGGGGTTTATCTTACCTGGTATGGGCACCCCCGCAAACACCAATGCCAACGGGAACTCGTACACTGCTAGCTACACACCCCGCTATAGCTGGCTCTACTAGCATCATTCCCATGCTGCATAAAGACTCTAGTACACCTGGATAGCTGCATAGCCTACGACGCTGCTCTTATCGCCTGCAACATCACCGCTGGTAGCGTATCTGAGGAGTTTTGCTGCTGTAGCCCCAGCTCCACGTGCGTAGTAGAGCATAGCCATTACTGGGCCAGGTCCACACATGCTTATGCCGTGTTCCTGTACGACCTGGTAGAGCTTCTCAGGGCTTAGAGCGAGTATAGCATCTATTGCAAGTTTATCCTTGGCTGCAGCTACGTCGTGTGGTTCGTAGTGGGTAAAGTCACTACTAGCTAGCACAACTACGTCGCGCCCAGTAGCCTCCACTGCCTCCAGTATTGCTTTGCCAAGATCCTCGGCTACCTCGGGAGTCTGCTCATATACTACTATAGGGACTATGCGAAAGCGGCTTTCGAATAAATATTGAAGGAATGGTACTTGTACCTCAACACTATGCTCGTAAAGGTGAGCCTTCTCATCGGGTACCGCATAACTACTAGCATCTATTATGGCACGGGATAACTCTGCGTCAACCTCAACCTCACCAAGCGGTGTGACCCAGACTCCCCTTGGGTACACTGATACTATTTCTCCCAGTCCAGTATGGTTCGGACCTATGATAATGTACGTCTCTGCCGCCCCCTCAGCCGCTATCTGGAAATAAGCGTTAGCCGCTACGGGACCGCTATACATGTAGCCCGCATGAGGTACTACGAAGCCCTTACTTGCTGGCCGTCTTTCATCACTAACTAATGGTAGCTTGCCGGGGCCCAGAGGATGCCGGAAAGCCCACTCTATTTGTGCCCGAAGAGCTTCTGGATCAGCTTCGTAGAACATGCCAGCAACTGCTGGTAGCCTCTTATCACCAATAATACGGCCAGAATAGATGGCCATGCCAGCCCACCACATATCTTTGAGGAAGCCCCTGTTACGAATCTATACCGCTAGGCAAGTAATTGTATTTCCGCCGAGACATTGGATCATAGGTAGAGCTGCAGAGTTTATACAGGGAATCCGACGGGATGTTCTGAAAGCCGACAGACCAATGTGGCCCCAAGGGGCTTAATTATAACCGGGTAGAAAGAGTGATGAAATGTGTCTGTTCTAAAATTCTTGTCCAGCGTTCTTAGCGGCGACGTACCTTGAACTCAAACGCCTCCGGAGGCTCAGGCAGATCCTGGTCCGGCTGCAGCTTACCTTGCTCTCTGAGTATCTCTCTTGTTAGTATCCAATATGTTAGCGCCAGACTCCTCCTACCCTTGTTGTTAACGGGTATAACTAGATCTATGTTCTCTATACGGTTATCCGTGTCGGCAAGCGCTACTGTTGGTATACCCATACGAGCTGCCTCGTCTACCGCTTGACTATCGGCACGTGGATCACTTATTATTATTACATCAGGTTCTATGTACCATTCGAGGCTAGGGTTGGTAAATGTACCTGGCAGGATTCTACCTGTTAGAGCCTTACAGCCTATGTATGTACAGAACTTTTGAACCGGCCTCTGACCATACTGCCTAACGGATACAGCGACTATTTTGGAGGGGTCGAAACGTGCTAGGAACTTTGCTGCCACTCTAAGCCTCTCATCAGTCTTTCTGATGTCAAGTATGTATAGTCCATCAGGCCTAACACGGTATACGAACTTCCTCATATACGCTGTACATATATGTGTACCTATGTGCATACCTGCTGAGAGGTATCGCTCAAGAGGCACCAGTAGCTCGACTGTCCTACCGCCGATCTCGACCTGCTGACGGCCTAGCTCCTGACTCACAACCATACACCCCGCGTCATCCGTGCCTGGATAGAGGGCTAATATAAGCCTGGCAGCTTGCAAGAGACAAGGTTAGATAGTTATAGTACACGTTTAAATCTACGTACCTCATATATTGCGGGTACATGCGCCAGGAGTGTCCTCCTACAACAATACCTCTTAATGCCGAGGTCATCCAATACCCTACCTGGCTCTTCGCCGCCTTCTACGCGCTTACGGAAATCCTCCCAGTACTGGGCAAGGGGTGTTCCACAAGTGAAACAACGAACAGGAACTATCAAGGATGCTTCACCTATAGCTCTTCTGCCAACGTCTCCTCGCGCTTCTCCTCATAGGCTTCTCGGGCTCTGTCTGCCTCGGGTCACCAGCTAGCATTGAACGATCGTACTCCTCGTATATCTTGCGTAGCTCTTCGCTACCAGTATATGCTACTAGTCCTCTTGCTATCGCCATTCTTACCGCATCAGCCTGACTCATATAGCCGCCTCCTTTAACAGTGACACGTATGTCTACACTGTTAGCTATATCCTGGCCAGCTAGTAGTAGAGGCTCCATCATTTTCCAGCGAGCCATCTCTATAGGCCATATCTCTATGGGTACGCCATTTATCCATACACGACCCTTACCGGGCTTTATCACTGCCCTGGCTATGCTTGTCTTCCTCCTACCGCTAGAGATGACTATTCTAATAGGCTTCTCGGCCTGAACATAAGCACCAAGCAGCCTAGGCATCTGAGCCGCCTCGCTCGTCAAGGCCTAGTAGCCACCCCCTTCCATCCAAGCCTCTCAGCTAGCTCACCTACGCGTATAAACTTGTGACCCAGCTTCTTTGCGTCCGCGAACTCGAACTTCTGGAACTTCTTATTGCTTAATTCCTCGGGGACGCCAATGTATACGCGTAGGCGGCGTGCAGCCTCACGCCCCTTCTGCTTGCTCCTCGGGAGCATGCCGAGAACAGCTTTGCGTACAATGGCTATCGGACTGCGTGGTCTGTGAGGAGCCCACTTGTATGGATTAACGTGTACCTTTAGCTCCCACCATATGCGGTAGCTCTTAATCACCATATGTGGGTCGCCGCTCACTACAGCTTTCTCGGCGTTAACTATGTATACACGGTATCCTTCTAGCAGCTTCTTTGCCACCTCGGAGGCTAGCCTGCCTAGTACTTGGTCAGTAGCATCTATGTAGAGTACTCTTTCTGGAGGCTTAGGCGCCGCAATCTTAACTGCCATCTCTAGCGTCCCCCGCGGCTCTAGCGCTGCAGCCTAGTTTATATTATGATTTTCACCCGGCTGCCACGCGGGTTTTCCTCTACTAGCTGCAGTATGTGCATTACTTTGCCGCCTGCAGCACGTATCTTCTCTACGGCCTGCTCGCTGAATCCGAGTGCCGCTACCGTTACCGGGTGGTCTATGGTCCCTGCACCGAGAACCTTGCCTGGAACTACGACGATATCGCCATCCTCGGTATACCTGTTTATCTTGCTTATATTTACTGCTACCCGTAGCCGGCGTGGTCTATCGATTAACTCAGCTACATATCTCCATATTGGAGCGTTGTTCTTATTCGCTGCACTCCTCAGTATACGTATAGTCTTCCTTACGACTATGTTTGTTGGCCCAGTTCTCTTTGTGGTCTGCATGGCTGCTCCACCTGCCGTTACTCTTCCTCCCGGCGTAGACGCGCTATCTCTGAGAGTAGGTTTTCAGCCTTCCTCACAATGGCACGGACGGCTTCGCGTACAACTTCTTCGGGCGGAAGAGCGCCAGTAGACTCTATCTTAAACAAGAACTGGTTATCATCGAAGCGCAGTTGTACCGCATCGCCACAGCGCTTTACCACGCACCAGTATAAGGCGGAAGTGTTCACATCATCTGTTATCTTTAGTTCGCCCTTACCTAGTTTCTTCATCTGCTCTGCTACCCAGGGATAGGAGGCTTCTATACATTCTATACATTCCTTGCTTGCTTTTTCTAGGTCAAATACTAGTATTGGGAGGTATTTGTGGACTGCAACACTTACTGGCATCCATTTTGCGTGCTCACGCCCATAACCTAGTCTTGCATAAGCTTGTAGCCTTAGACGCTGATCAGGAGCCATAATGACTATCGGTATGTTTTCAAACGCTGGCTTCACGTCAGGATCGCTAGTCTCCAGATCGCCACTGTAAACTACACGTTCTTCACGGGGCCCTGTCTCAACGTCCAGCCTTAGTGTCACATAGCAGTCAGGGTCACCGAGCTGGGCATTAGCACACTCTTCTGGCCTCTTATACTTCTTCAATGCTTCGCTACTAGTGAGCGGGATTAAGCCTAGTCGATGAGCTATGATCTCGTCGTAGAGTACAGTATTGTTGTCAAACACTTCAACAATGTCTATGGCCATTACAGGGACTTCTATGTAGCATGCACGCCTTATCGCGTTTACCAGGGGCAGAGATGCACCCCTTATGGATAGGCGGAGTTTGTTGCTGGACTTCTCAAGTACACATATCTCCATGGCTGCTACCTCTCTACGTCTCTAAACCCTGGCAGATGTATACCTTCTCATTACAATCAACAAGCTGGAGCAGAGACTCCATAAAATAGCTGGTTAAAGAAACAGTTTGAGTACATCGTACTTGCTCTCCATTAGACACGGCGGCCCCTTCTGCCGCCAGGCCTGCGCGTGGTGTCGTGCGGCAAGGGCGTGACGTCCTCAATTCTTCCTATGATGAAGCCAGCCCTGGCTAGTGCACGTATTGCCGCTTGCGCGCCAGGACCTGGTGTCTTAGGACCGTGTCCGCCCGGTGCGCGCACCTTGATATGCAGTGCAACAATACCCTTCTCCATTGCTTGCTGAGCTGCTCTACTCGCTGCAAGCATTGCAGCATAGGGACTTGGCTTCTCTCTATCGGCCTTGACTACCATACCACCGCTTGCTCGCGCTACGGTCTCTGCACCTGTTAGGTCAGTTATGTGGATTATAGTGTTGTTGTAACTTGAGTATATGTGTGCAACGCCCCACTTGATTTCACGCGCGGAGAATGCCATTCTTCCTCACCCCCATACAATACAACAATACAATATCATGGTGTTGCGTGTTTAGGCTGTCTCTTCTGTTTCGCCTTCCGTCTCGGCTACGCGCTTGGCTAGGGGGCTTGTAGGCGCGTAATCCACTAGGTCTTCTTCATCACGCTTCACCAGGTAGCCTGGGCTCCTTATTCGGCGCCCTGCAATAGCTATGTGCCCATGTACTATTAGCTGGCGCGCCTCGTGAATTGAGCGGGCCAAGCCCTTCTTGTACACTATTGTCTGTAGCCTCCTCTCAAGGAAGTGCTCAGCCGTCAGCCCGAGTACGTCGTCAAGTGTTGCGTTCTCTGGGAGTACACCGAGGTGGTGGAGGCGTGCTAGTAGTGCCTTCTCTTCCTTGGCTCTCACATCAGGAGGCAGGGCTAGTAGGCCACGTGCACGGTGGCGGAAGTACCTGGCGAGTGTCTCGAGCTTCCACAGTTCCTTCTTGTTACGGAGACCATACTTGCCCATAAGGTCTATCTCACGTAATAGACGCTCCTTAATCCAGGGGTGCTTTGGACCCTCCCACTTCTTACGCGGCCTCTTAGGGTCACCCATGAGCGCCACCTCCGGCTAGAGCGTTAGCTTTACTTACGTCTCTTCACACCAACAGTCATACCTATGCGGCCAGTCGTAGCTGTCCTCTGGCCGCGCACCTTGAGGCCGAGAGCGTGGCGTATACCTCTCCAGCTCTTAATCCTCTTCTCCCTCTCTATATCCTTCTTCACGTAGTAGATTAGGTCGGCACCAACCAGATGTAGATCCTTTCCTGTCTCGTAATCCTTACGCCTATTCAGCATCCAAGCAGGAATGCCTACAGCTGTGGGGTTTTCTATAGCCTTCTCGATCTTCTCTATCTCCGCGTCTGTCAGAAATCCTATCCTCTTATTGGGGTCAATGCCCAGGAGACGACACAGTGCAAAGGATAGGTTAATGCCTACACCCTTAATGAGTGCAAGACCATAAGCTACCTTGAGTTCGCCAGGTATATCCGTACCCATTATTCTTACTATGTACCTATACTGCTCGCTCAGACCTGCTCACCTCTGCCCCGTCTCCCGCGCAGAGAATCCCCAGCGCACCCAGGCTGAATAAACCCCTCTATAAGTAGCGTTGCCTCAGCCGCCACGGTACCTCGTCAACGCCCAACCAGGGCTCATATGGGCAAGTCCTCATCACTGGGTCAACCTAGACTGTAGGAGGCGTGCAAACCGAGGAGCTTAAGGATAGGAGGTGTGTGGACCGGGCGGCTGTTAGTGCCGCCGCGGGGATTCGAACCCCGGACCGCCCGGTCTTCAGCCGGGCGCTCTCCCGCTGAGCTACGGCGGCACCGTGTATAGGGGCAGAGATCTCTAGGGGCTCTTAAGGCTAACCATCCATAACTGCCTATCTGTTGATAAAGTCTCAGCTTTTCCGGCTCTCTTCATCCCTCGTCATGAGGTCAAGAGACCCTCTTCTCAGCACACCCGCATCAACGGTTATAATCACTCCCGCTTTTAGAGTGATGCTACGTGGGGCGCGGCGGTCGTCTAGCCTGGACTAGGACGCCGGCCTTCCAAGCCGGTGATCCCGGGTTCAAATCCCGGCCGCCGCACCATGTCCCTGCTTCTATCCATATCCACTATAGACCCGATTAGTTATGCTCAACAGTAGGACACACCCAGAACTAACACTTTTACCGATGGGATACACCTAATGAGACTACTACGCCCACAACATCATATAAGGATAAGAGTTAGCGGTTTCAATGATAGCTTTATAGATATTATGGATGCATTCTATAGGCTTTTAGCATCCGTAAAAGGAAGATACATACTTGAATGCAAATCCGGCAACTGTTCATCGTTCATAGAGCTGCCATCACAAGAGTACCAAGTACTTGTCGCAGCACCAGGACTTATATCTACGATAAAACTCGATACAGAAACGTCAGCTGAAGGAAGACTTCTTCCTCCACCCCGTGGAAACGAGTTATTGTGGTGTTTACCGTCTGACACGCAATACCGCCAGCATAGAAACTATACACGGAATGAGATAGTTGTCGGGTATTGTAACGACATAGCTGTAACCTTAGATGAGAATGCGCTACTTCGACACTTGCTTATAGTAGGTTCTACTGGCTCAGGCAAGAGCCATACTGCTGCAAGAATAGCAGCTTGTGCCCATAACTTAGGCTTTCAGAGCATTATATTAGATTGGCATGGAGAATATGAATACTTGCTAAGAAGTCAAGGCATTCGTGACTACGTAATCTTATCATACCCGAACCTCCCGCCAGTCGCACTTACAGCTTCTAATATACCTCTAGAAGTTTCTATATCGGTTCTAGAGCGGACTCTCGAGCTTAGCCAGTTTCAGTCAAGTATACTGGCTGCGTTCCTCATCCTTAGCACCACGCAAGATGCAAATCTAGCAAAAGGTCTACTAAACTCTCTTACTAATCACATAAATAGCAATGAATTATCAGATATAGCAAGTATACTCGATCAAGGTAATACTATTTCCGATTTAGTATATGTTATAGCTAAAATTTTTAATAAATATCGTGACGAATTTTCGAGAGCTGAACAAGAAATATGGTTAGCGCTAATACGAAGGCTAAACCTACTAGCTGCTAGTAGATATGCCAGTTTATTCATCATAAAAGATTCTGGTTATGTTACTGATTATTTCCTTAGAGGGACTGGACCAATAGTAATACGACTTAACGACATATTATCTCTACGAATTCGCAAGCTATATGCAATCTATCTCATAAACATGCTGTATTCGCAAGCTATAAGCAATAGACTGAGCAAGAAGTTACTAGTAGTGATAGAAGAGGGTCATAACATATTAGATAACGGAACTATTTCCGAGTTGGTGGCTGAGACCCGCAAATACGGAATCGGGTTTCTCGTTGTGGTGCATACGCCTCGTCTTTTGCCTGAATTAAGCGAGGCAAACTTCAACACAATAATTGCACATAGAATTACATCCATAAATGATAGAATAATTGTTGCAAGAGCGATAGGTCTTGATGACGACTACTTGCTAGCACAACTGGAGCCGGGAGACGTATTTATCAGAAAGCCAGGAACAAAAACGCCTTTTCTAGCAAAAATCGCTCTGGAGAAACCTTGCCTCATATGATATCTAGAACACAGAAATATCCCCATAAAAATGGTAGCCAGTCACACCGTTTTACAACCGTAGCAACACATTGGTTCTAACCGGAGTTTCCTATAGAGGGTGCGAGGAGTGTCGGAGAAGGTGTGGTGCGGGGGGTGGGATTTGAACCCACGCCGGCCTACGCCAGCGGGTCTTAAGCCCGCCCCCTTCGACCTGGCTCGGGCACCCCCGCACCACTCTAGCCGCTTTACTATTGACGAATAAGAGTCTCCAGATATATTCTTCTCAGCAATCCCACGTTATCTATTATGATTCACGTAATACACGACATTAGCACTGCATAGTGATTAGATTTAGGTTAAAGAAACTTTAGACATATGCGACTAGAATAAGCCCTTAGCTTAAGATGTATTCACGACGGCCATAGACAAGCTATAAGATGATAGTGTTAGGTGGCCTAAGATATTGAAACGTCTACACTTGGAACAGCCCACGGAACGTTATTCTTCAGCGCCTTCCAGTTCTTCCTGGAGAAGCTCTTGTAGAACCTCGCGATACTCCTCACGCTCCTGTTCCCACTCCTCGAGTGAACGTACTGGACGGCGCTTTGCCTCGCTGACTTTAAGTGTAGTTATTGTGCGTTCTTGCTCCGGTGTTGCACCAACTATAGTATAATCGCGCAGCTGACCACCCTGTGCAGATTCTGTATATCCACACCGTGTACAACGAAGAAGCACATTCTCGCCTTCACGCCCTACTGGTATCATCAATCCCCCGCAACGTGAACAGAACTTCATATGACGATTACCTCCCCTCTCGTCTCCTTATGCGTGTCTTTGTTATTCAGCCAACGCTACCTAGCCGGCATAACCCCACTATATATATCTAACCCTTTACTCCATCACTGTCTAGGGCAAAAGCTTGACTATTACACCCTCTATCATGACTGCATTATACTCCTCAATAATCCTAATGGCTTCGTGTAGCCTAGCATCGTTGGAAGCGTATATAGTTAATAATGGATCGCCTTTTCTAACCCTATACCCTGTCTTAACATGGAGCTTGATACCGGCCGATTTGTCATCCGGTGCACCAGCCGCCTTAGCTGCAAGCGTTATAGCTACATTGTCTATCGATGTTACAACACCGTCGCGTGGCGATTCTAGAGTAAACTGTCGAGAAGCCAAACGTATGTCATCCGGCTTAACGTCAGGATCACCCTCCTGAACCTCAATAATTTCCCTAAACTTGCTATAAGCAGCTCCACTCCGGAGAAGTTCACAAGCTAAGCTATAGCCACGACCACGGGGAGCAACGCCACCAAGCTCAAATACTAACCCTGCAAGACTGCAAGCTTTCTCTATAAGCCCAGGTGGCCCATCACCCTTAATCAGCGTCTCTAGCGCTTCTTGCGCCTCTAATGCAGGACCCACAGCAAATCCTATTGGCTCACCACCAAAGGTTAACGCTACACGCATTGTAACACCTAGTCGACTAGCCTGAGAGAGAAACATTGATGCGAGAGAAGTGGCTTCCTTTTCATCTTCTACTTTAGCTCCTCGTCCCACCGGTATGTCTATGACAAGTCTCGACACACTCATGGCCAGCTTCTTAGCAAGTATACTTGCAACCATCTGGGCCGGCGGGTCAATTCCTATGCGTCTTTCAATACGCACGAAGATGTCATCTGCTGGTGCTAGATTAAGCGCACCACCCCATACAATGAGCCCGCGTGCTTTAAGAGCCATCTCATGTATCTCTTCGGCCGAGAAAGTAACACGAGCTAATACCTCCATAGTGTCAGCTGTGCCCGCAGGACTTGTTATAGCACGACTACTCGTCTTCGGTATAAGGAGCCCCTTGGAAGCTACTGTCGGTACAACGAGTAGAGCAACCTTACTGTTGCCTGGCACTCCTCCTATACTATGTTCGTCGTATACAGGCTCGCCAAAACTAACCACTTCACCTGTCTCTACCATAGCCCTTATGAGGTAGCCTAGCTCTTCCTCGCTTAGCTTATGGTGTAACTGGCTTACCAGAAAAGCTGCTATTTGCGCATCATCGTAGAACCCAGAGACTATATCGCTTATAAACCGCTTATAGTCTCCTGCATCGAGTTTCTTACCTTCAAGACGACGTTTAAACGCGTCAAAGCTGGGCGGCAGATCCAATGGATAGACCTCTACCGAGCTACACTCATCCAACTTCTTAAGCAATCCCCGCGAGATTGCTGCTTTACCAGCCTCAACGCTAGGATTTACAGCCGCTAACGCGCCAAGACCACGTCCACCACACACCACACTAACACGCGAGCCAGCAACAATGCCAAGCCGCTCTGCATCATGAGGATTGAGGAAGACTACATCACAGCCTACATCAATATCTACTGGTTCCACACGTAGATGCGCAGGCTTCACGACTAATCCACCTAGCCACATACTATCAAGATCATAAGTAGAACACCGTCAGGGATTCCTGGACTATTCTGTCTAAGAGTCTCTACACATACTAACACACCAGATTGGTGGCAGAATAAAAATGTGTAAGAAAAGGCTTAAAGCATACATATCAATAGAAAATACAAGATTACCGCTCGAAGCATATTACCATCCAGAAGGCTGCATGAAAGCTAAACAGCCGCACCTAGACCTACCATGTATCGAACCCCTCTGTTCACTAACAGTCAAGCGCGGCTTCACACTCATGTGCAGAAATCTCGGGAACTGTATAGAGCTAACAGAGCCAATAACCGGCATAACAGTGACAATATGTCTAGAAGCTGGAGAGCCTCTTTGCAGAAAATCAGTATACATTATGCGGACACGGAGCAAGAAGATATACATATCACCGATAATTGTGAGGACGGAGCACTAACGCAGAACTACGCAGTCACAACACAGCTAATCAGTGTATTACTACCACACATCTCGGAGAACAGGATCCCTCCGATACAGCTAGCCGAGAACGATTCCACGCGAGAGAAGCTAAGGGAAGGTGTGGTGCGGGGGGTGGGATTTGAACCCACGCAGGCCTACGCCAGCGGGTCCTCAGCCCGCCCCCCTTGCCTGGCTCGGTGACAAATCAAGAGGAGCTGAAACGCGGTCTGTTAATGGGTTGCAGCAGGATGGAGCCACCGATATGCCAGGGGTTGCTGCAACACCGCTGCGGCTCACCCCAGAGCTGCTGCGCGGCTTCCTGGGATGGCTGGTCGACGAGGGGCTCTCCCAGGAGTCAAAGCAGTACAGGGAGTATACGAACAAGGCCAGAGAGGTTGTCGGAGTTGTACTCGACTGCCAGACGGTGGCCGAGCTCGCGAAGAGGAGCAAGCGCTGGCACGAGTTCGTGAGCAGGCTGCTGACCTATGTTGGGCACAAGCGCGGCCTGGGCCTCAAGCGGGTAGCAGCCGACCTGAGGGACTGCATGCCGAGGAAGGCGGCAGGCGGCGAGGACACCTACGTGCCGCCCCTGGAGAGGGTCGTGAAGGCTGGCCGAAAGCTTTCGGGCGACCCCGAGGCCTACGCGGCCTGGCTCCTGCTGGTGAGCACGGGGGCCAGGTTCACCACAGTCGTGGACGTGCTGCTCAGCTTCGAGAGGGAGCGCCTAGTATGCCTGGACACAGGGGTGTGCAGATACCACGTTGACTACAAGCGCGGCGAGAAAGAGCAGTGGGCCATGTACGCCCCCGAAGAGGTATGGCGCTGGCTGGCCGAGAGGCTCCCCATGAATGTGCCAGAGGGCGAGGACAGGGACAGGCTCTACGAGGATCTCAGGGTACGCGTAGTGGCCAACGGCGGGGTGAGGGTGAAGCACTACCGCAACTTCGTGTTCAACAAGATGATAGAGCTGGGCATCCCCGAGGGCGTAGCCGACTGGGTGATAGGCCACAAGCCAGACACTGTGGGCAGGAAGAACTACCTAGCCAAGCTCGCACAGGCAGACAAATGGTACCCGCTCTACGCCCAGTGGCTACGCAGAGAGATACTCTCGAAGCTGTAGGCTCCCTTTCTCCTGACAGGCTGGTAGCCCGCAAGTAGGAGCAGGATATACACTAGACTATACTATGATAGTACGAGACCTCTTTGCCTGACAGGCAGGTAGCCTGCTAAGCCGCTATAATAATAGCATTTGCATGTGCAATACCTCAAGGGTGGCGGCGTGGGCTCGCAGAGTCGCCGTGTGCTACTAGCATACGTCGACGAGAGCGGGAAGCCGCACCAGCTAAGAGAGGGGCCCTTCGTCGTCACGGCAGCCATGATCTGGCCTGAGGAGCTGCGAGCCGCCGAGGAGAAGATCCACGGCTTCCTCAAGTACTGGGAGCGGCGGCTGAAAGAGCATCACCCTAACATGGAGATCCCGCCGCTCGAGGAGATACACGCGCGAACGGTCGTGATGGGTGAGGGTTTCTGGCGCGGCGTCAAGCCGAGGCTAAGAAACGAGTTCATCCTTGGCGCGGCTGACCTCGTGGGTCACCTCCCCGTGGTCTTCAACATTGTCGTGCTCAGGATGGAGCCTGGGGCACCCCTAGATCCGCATAGGGTGCGATACGAGGTTCACAAACGCCTCATAGAGCGCATAGTAATGACCGACCCGAGGGTGGACGAGATAGTGGTGAAGTATGATAGCGCTGGCTTCGAGAATCACGGGATAGCGGTGGAGCTGCTCCGCGGCCTACACGAGGGCTACGTGCAGTACCGTGGCGAGGTCTCGATAGGATTCGTCGACTCCAGGAGGAGCCCTCTGATACAGGCCGCGGATCTAATGGCGTATGTTACGAGAATGGTTGAGATGGGGCGCTACCTGGTCAGAGGCATCGAGATAGACAGAGCATTCATCCTCCTTGAGCCCAGGATACGGCGTTGCCCCCACAGCAACGACTACGAGGGCTGCGGCCTCAAACGCGCAACTCTGCACAGGGACGGCAGGATAAGGTAGAGATGGCTGCTTCTCCCCCGCGGGGTACACCGTGCAGGGTGTCCCCGCGGCGGCCGCCGCGGCTACCCCGTGCAGGGGGTTCCGCGGCGACCCATCGCAGCCACTTTGTAAGAACACACACAGAGTATTACTAGTTTTGCGCCGCTCGGCACCAGACTGGAGCAATAGACCGCGGGAATAATATATAGGACTTGCGCCTCGTGGCCAGGCAAAGGTGCCACAGGGCGCTACGCGGAGTGGCTCCGCAGGGAGGTGCTCGCGAGGCTATAGGTCTAGCGTCCACCAGGCCTCGCCTTCAGCAGCGCCTCGCGGAGCTGTATCATGAGGTCGCGTACGCTGCCGCTGCCCTTGAGCACTACCTTGCCGCCAGTGTAGTAGATTACTAGGCGGTGCCTGTTAAGCCACCCATATATCGCTATGATGAGACCCACAATAATGAAGGGAAGTAGCTCAATGCTTTTGAATGACGTGCTGTTCCTCGCCTCGAGCACTCCAATGGACTGGTCGATCATTAGCGCCAGTATCCAGGGCAGCACGAAGGCTATGAAGAGGCCCAGAACCACTAGCCCGAGCGAAATTGTTAGCTCCACCGAGTGGATGCTCGACAAGAGGATGTCCTTCAGCCACAAGCCCCGTGTCATTATGAGCCTGAGATTTGTTACTGCGACCTTCACGCCATTGATCTCGCCCTGCCAGAGGAGATCCTCACTGGGAGCCAGGACGGGGATACCCCTGCCCCTAGTCAAGGCTCACGAACCCGCCAGCAAAGTCAACCCTTCTTAGATAAAACACGTAGACACCCATACAGACCTGTTCAGAGAAGAGACTCGCAACATTCAGTTCCATATACCTGCCAGATAAAATCCTAGCGCAGTTTGAGCCACCCTAGCTTTGCTAGTAGATGCTCCAGCCCCTCGCTTAGGCAAAAGACCACGGCCCTGCCGCCCCTATGCTTGGCGTATACGCGTCTAACCAGCCAGCCGTGCTCGGCTAGGCGGCGTATGTTGCGCTCCACGGTGTGCCACTCGACTACGTTCTCCCATCCCCTCCTCTCATAGTACATCCTCAGATACTTGTATACGAAGCAGTCCCGCCTACCCTTCTTGTTTGAAAGATACTCCGCTATCAGCCGCAGCGTCCTACGCTCCGACTCGCTGAACGCAGCTAGCTCATACACCGCCTGCGTGGTCATGATAACAGCCTCACTATCTTCACGTCACGCGCTATCTCCTTCGGCGTCTCCAGCCTCAGGTACAGCTCCAACGCCTTCCTGATGACCTCGCTCCTGGTCACGCCCTTTAGGCGTGCGAAGCTGTCGAGCCTGTCGAACAGCTCCTCATCCACCTTGAACGTCACGACCCGCACAACCATCACCCCTCTTCTTCAAGCTCGTCGTAGATGCGCTCCGCCAGCCACTTCATGTATGATATGAACGCGCCCTCATCGCTGGTTTCGAACTCGGCCTCGTCGAAGAACGCGCCGTTCCTGCTGACGTCCACGTATATCCCGTGCCTGGTCACAGCCACGGAGATAACGAACCTCG